>JAGVOE010000069.1 GCA_020052895.1 Candidatus Woesebacteria bacterium | reverse complement strand
TTTGAGATAAAGAAAGATGGACGAAACTAAAATAATCGGTTACAAGAAAATCTTTGGCTTCGTTCTGCCAGACTGGGTTAGTGAGAAGATGATTAGAGGGGTGGTGAGTGGTTTGTTGTTGCTGGTGGTCATGTTACTAACCTTAATCTTTGTTATTTGGCCGAGCTTTGATACTCTGGAGACAAGAAAGCTGGTACTGGATAAAAGTAAAAAGGAGCTGGAGGTAATACAGGGTTCTAGTCAGGGGCTAGAAAGGATCAAGAGTGACTTGAGTCTCACAGATCAAGAGAAAATTTTGGCCGCTATGCCGGTCGATTACTCTCCTGATGGGGCCATTTATCTATTAAGGAGAATTAGTGCCGAGGCAGGAGTTTCTTTGGTGTCTTACTCCTTGCCAGGCGGAGAGCTTCTAAACACGACCTCCACTCTAGGGTCGAGCAACGGGTCTCAGGGTGAGATGGTGGAGTTTGTATCGTATCCCCTGCGTCTAACGGTGGCAGCCCCAGTACCCTCTCTTTTGGATTTTATTTCCAAGGTGGAGTCATCTCTCCCCTTTGGCGTAGTTTCGGATCTTAATCTCCAAGAAGTGGTCAGACTGTCCAGATCGGCGGAGGACAAGACGGTTCAGCTGGCGATGGAGATAAAGTTTTACCAATCACACTTAAAGTCGATTAATATCACTAAATTGCAGCCACTGACGGCCGCTAATCTGAGTTTGGCCAAAGAGCTGGCTGGATATAACCTGTTAATGGTCTCAGAGACCGCTGAGTTGGGATCTTCACCTTTGGTGAGTACGGGATCAGGAAATATATTTGGCTTTTAGACTGGGTCTGGTGTATCGGTAATGGGCTCGACCGGGACGGAGGCGGTTTCATCTTCAAGTAAGTCGACGATAGCTCTAGTGCCTTTTTGGATAGAGGCAATTCTAATTATCTGGCGGATGGACTTGATGACCTTGCCTTGTTTGCCAATGACTCTGCCGACGTCTTCTGAATCAACCTTAATAAGGTACTTGGTTAGGTCTTTGTCATCAGTAGATTCCTCGGTGACAATGACACTTTCTGGGTGATTGACGATGTTGGAAACGATGTACTCAATTAGTTGTTTCATTTGATCTAGGGCTACTTAATTAATTTTCTCAAGGTCTCGGTGGGCTGAGCACCCTTTTTTTGCCAAGACTGGTAACTTTCTTGGTTGACCAGAATTTTGTTTTCGGTCAGGTGAGGGTTGTAGGTACCAAGGGTGTCCAGAACTTGGCCACTAAGCTTGGATCTGTCTTCGGCGACGACGATACGATAGAAGCGCTGGTGCTTTTTGCCTGTGGGTTGGAGTTTGATTTTCAGCATAGGGGTATTATATCACCTAGTCTTTAAATAAGTATTTAGGGCGGCTGTAGCGGCTTTTTGTTCTGCTTCTTGCTTACTTTTGCCTAGACCGGTGGCGAGTGGCTGACCTCCAATGATAACGGCTACTTCAAAGGTTTTGTTGTGGTCAAGGCCGACTTCGGAGACGGTTTGGTAGACGGGCGAGCCTAGACCTTGTGACTGGAGCTTTTCTTGAAGTAGAGATTTGGAGTCTTTGAGCTGATTGAGAGCGATGATGCCAACAGCGTTAGGTAGGATAAATTTTTCAAAGAAGCCTTTGGCGATTTCTAGTCCTCCATCTTGATATAGGGCACCGATAAGGCTTTCGATAACGTCTTCTAGGATTGAGGGGTTTTTTCGACCACCGGTAGCCTCCTCGCCCTTACTCATTCTGATGTAGTCGTTGAAGTGATTCTGTTCGGATATTTTAGAAAGTGACTCGGTTCTAACGATGGCCGACCTAGCGGCCGTCAGATAGCCCTCCATTTTGTCTGGGTACTGACGATAAAGATAGGTGGAAATAAGCATTTCCAAAATAGCGTCTCCCAAAAACTCTAGCCGTTCATATGTACTCTTGAGTCCTGGCTGATTTAAGCAGGAGCGATGTGTAAGAGCGGTTTCCAGCAAATCCTGGTCCTGGAAGTGGTAGCCAAGGGTGGCTTGTAGAGGCTTAAGGTCTGGGCGGTTCATGAGCTGAGTCTTCCCTGCCGGCGTGAGTGATGGCGGCGGCTAGGGCGCCGTTCACAAAACTGGAACTGGTCTTGCCGCCATAGCGTTTGGCAATTTCTACGGCTTCATCGATAATAACTTTGGTAGGTGTCTGAGTCTTGTAGAGGAGTTCGTAAACAGCTTGTCTGAGAACAGCCAAATCTACGCGGTTTATTTGAGAAATTGGCCATTCAGGGGCACATTTCTGGATTATCTCGTCGATCTGAGTTAAATGGGAGTTGATTTTGTCAACTCGACTGGGATGCTCTGGCTGGTCAGTGAAACTGCCGGCAAAAAGAGACTTAAAAACCGTAATGCGTTTTAGGTGTCTCGGATCTAGGGCAGATTTCACGGTGTGTTGATTATTTTGATTTGCAGACAGGACAGAGGAAGTGGCCTCTTTTGAGTTGGCCGCATTTCTTACAAGCAATGACTTTGGGCTCGATCAGATGAATTTGTGATCTTCTTTTGCCTTGTCTAGCGGTTGATATTTTTCTTTTGGGTGTAGCAGCCATGGGCTTATTTTACCAAGTTATTAGTCTCCTGGCAATCAGGCTGGCACGCGAAGGCTGTGACTGGACCAAAGTAAAAGCCTCGGATTTGGCTTGGATAAAGAGTTTTCGAGACCAGAAGTGTTTGAGCTTGGTGGGTAGAGTGCCGTGTTGTTTGAGGCCAAAGATCTCCCCTGCCCCGCGCAGACGAAGGTCTTTTTTGGCCAGAACCAGGCCAGAGTGATATTTTTTGAGGAGTTGTAGGCGCTCAATTTCTACCCCATCTTCATTTGAAGATACCAGGAAACAGTGGCCAGGAGCATCTCCCCGGCCGACCCGACCTCGAAGCTGATGAAGCTGAGCCAAGCCGAATCTTTCGGCAGAGTGCACGATCATAATGTTGGCCTCAGGGATGTCGATACCGACTTCGATAAGGGAAGTAGCTATTAGGACACTAGATCTGGTCTTTTTGAAGCGAGCGATGATGTCTTGCTGTTCTGAGGAACTGAGACGGCCGTGAATGGACCAAAGAGGAAAGCGGGCTGGAAGCATTTTTCGATAAGTCCGGGCCATAGCCTCAACGGAGGAAATTTCTGACGAGTGACTGGTGATGTTGGGACAGACAACGAAGATTTGGTTGCCCCGATGGAGCTCGTTTATTAACCAAGGAGGACTATTCTTAAACCTGGCCGGTGAAAGCACATAAGTCTTGCTTGGTTGGCGATTTATGGGCTTATGTTTAAAAGTGCTGACCTGAACATCTCCCAATAAACCAAGAGCCACTGTTCTGGGTATAGGTGTGGCTGAGAGATTGAAGAGATGAGGAACGGGTGATCTTTGGAGTAGTAGGTTTCTTTGATCGACGCCAAACTTGTGCTGCTCGTCGATAGCAACAAAGGCTAGTGGGGGCTTGAGAGTTGGTTTGAGTTTAGTAAATAAGGCTTGAGTACCAATATAAAGAGTGGGTTCAGATCTGAGAGAAGGTCTTGATTGGGCCGTAACGAGAGAAATTTGGTCAGGGTAGAGACAGTATTGTCGGAAGGTTTCCAGATGCTGAGTAGCTAAGACTGCAGTGGGGGCTAAGATGGCGCAACTGAGACCTTGTGACAGGCACTGATTGGCCGCAAAGACCAGGGGAATGGTCTTACCGGAGCCCGTTTCTCCCTGAATAAGTCGATGAGTAAAATCTCTTTGACGAAGGTCGCGATAAATTTTGGCGACAGTTTTTGATTGATCTTCAGTCAGGCTCCAAGGTAATTTTTGTTGGGTGAGGTGGTCAGGTTCTGTTTGGGTAGTGAGAGAGATAGAGTCACCCAGCTTAAGGTGTTCAAGACGATTTTCAAGATTGATTCTAAGATGTTCATTGTAGGATAAACGCTTGTCGGCTTGCCACCTTTGAGATCGGGACTGGGGGAAATGAATTTGCCAGACGGCCTCATCAAGCGAGAGGAGGGAGTTTTTTTGTCGGATAGCTGAATTGAGTGGATCTGAAAACTTTACTTGAGACAGAATCTCGAAGATTTTTTTTCGTA
>JAGVOE010000080.1 GCA_020052895.1 Candidatus Woesebacteria bacterium | reverse complement strand
GCCGCCGCCTGAGGTGCTTTGGTACCTTTTGATATAGTCCAGGCTCTGCTTTCGGTCACACCCGTGGTTAGAAAACTTATAAGACCTAAGGCCATATAAGCCTTCCGAATGAGCTTATCCAAACCCGACTCCCCTATCCCCAGCTCCTTCATGTAGGCCCTACCATCCTCTTCCGACAAGCTAGACAACTCCGATTCAATCTTGGCACAAATAAATATCCCATCTCCGATCTCTGTAGGGGCAGACCCCCACGTCTGCCCTTGGTCTGAATCATCCTCGCTCACATTAAACACTCTAATCTCTTTTTTCATCGTCAATAGACACAAGTCCTTGACCACCTCCCCCTCTTCACCTGCAAGGAGAGTCCTTGAAGGTCGTCCAGCATTTAGTCCTTCATAGAGTTTCTCCACCACTCCCCTTTTCTTTTCATTTGTCTTGAGTTCTTGATTTTTTGAGTTCTTGAGTTTTTCAACGGTCTCCAAGTCTTTCAAAATTAGCTCCGTCTCGATCACCTCGTAATCTGTTTGAGGATCTACCGAGCCTTCTTTGACCACTTCCGGATCCTTAAAGTCTCGCAAAACCTGCACAATTACATCCACTTCTCGAATATGAGTCAAAAACTTGTTTCCCAGACCGGCTCCAGTAGCCGCCCCGGCCACTAGCCCAGCAATATCTACAAACTCCACTGTCGCGGGCACTATCTTGGCACTCTTGGATATCTCAGCCAAGGTTTTCAATCTATCATCCGGCACTTCCACGACTCCAATATTTGGTTCAATCGTAGCAAAGGGATAATTGGCGACCAACGCCTGCTGGCGTTTTAAGAGCGCATTAAACAACGTCGACTTGCCAACATTTGGTAATCCCACAATTCCGACTTTTAAATTCATTGAGATTTGTCCTTAAAACTAATTATTTCCTTCCACGGCTTGTGTCTATCAATCACCAGTTTCCAGCCCAAAATTTCCAAACCAATCAAGGCTACCCACCAACCGGGAAGGATGGGTAAAATCATGCCCGTAAAACCAAAAATGATCAGGAAAATTCCTAAAGCTATTCTCAGTGTCGATCTGGTTTTTTGTTGCATTAATATAGTATAGCCTGACATTTGACATTCTGCCGGTTAGTGTTATAATAACACTATAATTAATCTACTAACCCGAGAACAAATCTACGATCGCTTCAAACAAAAATACTCTCAGTACAGTCCGGACTTTAAGCTTTGGATCAAGGCCGGCCAGGTCGAGAAACTTAATCGTTTAGTCGTCGAAAAAACGCCGTCATCTTGAAACACAACTACATGAGTTGGGACCTGCAGTGCGATGAGGTTTTGGGGATTCGTGGCGACTCTCTCGAACTTTCCCGTAGAGCCACCGAAACCCAGGCCGATGTCATTCTCTTTCTGGGTGTCAACCCAATCTTTAGTCCCATGCGCCTATTTTACCTGACTAAAACATAAAAGAATGGCCCCGCCAAAGGCGGGGCCAAAAGAGAAAGTAACCAAGAGTCAAAGGAACAAAAAGAGTTAAAGAGTTTAAGTTCCAAGTGACTTACTTGCGCACCGCAGCGAAACGCCAGCCCGAATACCAGTCACCGTCCACAGGGATCAGGCCCAGATCCCGGTACGACTCATCGCCGTTGAGATAAGGAGCCATCAGGTCGCCATGGGAGTCACGCCAGGTGGAGCCGAGAGCGGCGATGGGGCCTTCTCGCTGGAGATCTGGATACTGGGCACCGAGAGCCAGTTCTTCTTTTGCATTGGCGTGGCGAAGAGGAATAACCAGATCGTTGATCATCTTTGTGATGGCTTCTGTGCTCATACGGCGATCGATAGTGACAATGAAGATTTCTGCTTGTTCTTCACCCTTTTTGTTGACGGTGAAGTGTGAATCAGAGAAATTATTGCTTGCCCAGTCGTACTTGCCGTCCTTGACCAGCTGGTTCACTGTCTTGTTGTAATTGACGGTGACCGAGTAGCTGGGGAAAGGAAGTTGAGGATTGGTGCCGTGGAGGACGGTATCAGCAAGTATCTTTTTTTCAGACTCAGAAAGCTCTGAACCACGAGCGGCGAAGGCTCCGAGGAGCCATTGAAGATTGTCGTTTTTAGACATGATTTATTCTCCTTATTCTGAGGGTAAAAGACGAGGATATGAGGATGTTTGAAAAGAGCTACGAACTTGGCTATGGTAGCATATTATAGGTAGATTATCAAATATGCGTATAGGCACCAAGACCAAAAGGTTTCGAGGCTACAATCTGCCCCAACTGATTCCGGATAAAAAGCCCGCCTATGACAGCGGGACTCAATTTTTGATCAGACTATTTTTTAAAGTGAGGTATACGCGAAGCGTACCAGCGGCGAAGCAGTAAGCCTTTGGTACTTTTGTACACCAAACAGGCTTCTTGATCACCAAATCCTTTAAGAATACTTAGCGTCTCTTTCTCGGTAACCCCAAAACTAGAGACATGGGCCACCAGCTGGCCCACCATATCGGCCAAAATAAAATCCACTTCGTCCATACCACACAAGACAAACTGGTGGCTTTGCGCGGCCACATTAAAAAATCTCATCTGGGGAGTGTACTTGCGGACAAAGGCTCTAAGTCTTCGGTCAGAAGACTTAATCTGGATTGGTAGTAGTTTCTCTACTCCACCCATTCTGACCATTTTTAGGAATGAATACTTTGCCCGGACGAACATATCATATCCGTGGACGTCGTCTCGGCTGTTTTGCTTTGTTTCCCAGACCGCTGTTACCCACGGCCTCTCTCGAAAAACAGTGCCCACGGTGACACAAGCTATCTTTCCGCGCTCGACAGAATCAATCACATCTGGTCGCTTCAGACACACCTCACCTCCTTTTTTTAAAGATCTGTTTCCAATTCTACCCTATCATTGGTCTAAAAACAGACTAGTTTGAGGTGGACAGTTCTAGTAACAGCGCCTGAAAGGCCATAATGGTTTTGGCATCGACGATTCGACCTTTTTGGATCATCTCTTTGATCTCATCAACAGAAATCCAGTGAATCCTAATGTCCTCCATCTCTTCTGCCAAGCCGCCACCCGGTATGCCAGCGTCTCCGTCATCTTCGCCTAGATATAGCGAGATTTTTTCCGAACTAGCACCTGGTGACATATAAGTAGTAGTTACCAAATGAAGATTTTTCACCAATCTTCCTGTTTCTTCAGCTACCTCTCTACAAACACAGCTCTCCGGCTCTTCTCCCGGCTCTTGAGTGCCAGCAATAATCTCCAGCACGCCTCCTCCAGAAGCGCTCAGCTGGCCATAATGGGCCAAAGTAGGCGGCCGAAACTGTTCGACTAAGCAGATCTTAGCGTCACTTTGACGACGCAGAAGAATCGCTACTGAGTCACCTCGGTCAAAGATTAGCCAGCTAAATGACGCTCTCTCACCATTAAACCTGGTAAAGGCTATTTTAGCTTTGAACAGGGTGAATTTACCCATTTTAAATACCGGATTGGGTGATAAAATTTCTACACGGTGATCAAAAAGATGAATCATTTTTTTTACTTGACATTTTCATAGTTAGTGTTATAATAACACCATGATAGAACAAATGTCAAGCCTTCGTGAACAGATTCAAGACGCTCTCCAAAAAGACGGTGGACCACTAGGTGACGTTACCTCTCTGGCGCTAATCGAAAAAGAGCGTCAAGCTACGGCCGAGTTTGTTGTCAAAGCCCAGTCTGGCATCATTTCCGGCCTTGAAATCGCCCAATTAGTCTTCGAGGTGGTTGACCAGGATATTAAATTTACTCCCCTCTCTCACGACGGAGACATGGTTAAAAAGGGAGACCTCGTGGCTCGAGTCGAAGGCCGAGGACAAAGCCTTCTCACCGCCGAAAGAATTGCCCTCGAATTCATCCGCCGGATGAGCGGTATCGCTTCCAAAACTGCCGAGTTTGTTAAAGCCCTCGAAGGTACCGGCACCACCGTTTTAGACACCAGAAAAGTATTTCCCGGCTACGGGGATCTGGATAAGCAGGCCGTTCGAGATGGCGGGGGGAAAAATCATCGTCTAAATCTCAGTGAAATGGGACTCATCAAAAATAATCACATCGATCTTCTGGATGGGGACATTGCTCTGGCTATCAAAATCTTTAGGGAAAAGTACCCCCATATTCCTCTGGAAGTCGAAGTTAGGAACGAAGCTGAACTAATGACTGCCTTGGCCAATACTCCAGACAGAATCCTCTTGGATAACATGAGTAACGACCAAACCCGTCAAGCTATCCGCCTCAGAAATAAATTTGAAACTACTACCGGGGTAAAGATTCCCTTAGAAGCCTCCGGCAACATGACTCCTGATCGGGTTCGCAGTGTTGCCGAAACTGGTGTCGAGTTTATCTCCGTCGGAGCCCTTACCCACTCTGTTATCGCTTTTGATATTAGTCTGCACATCTCATTTAATAAATAAATCGATTATGACCAAACTTCTTACCTCTAAAGAAATTTATCAACTCTTCAAACAAAAATACTCGCAGTACGCGCCAGACTTTGAGCTGAAGATCAAGGCTGAACAGGTCGCCAAACTAAATAAGCTAGTCCAGAAAAGAAACGCCGTTATTTTAAAACACAACTACATGAGCTGGGATCTTCAGTGCGACGAAGTTCTGGGTATTCGTGGCGACTCACTTGAACTCTCCCGTAGAGCGACCGAAACCGAGGCCGATATCATTCTCTTTTTGGGCGTTAAATTTATGGCCGAAACTGCCAAGGTCCTAAACCCCTCCAAAACCGTCCTCATCCCCTCCCTTAAAGCCGGCTGTTCCCTAGCCTCCAGTATCACCGGTGCCGATGTCCGAAAGCTCAAAGATCTTTTTCCAGGCGTTCCTGTCGTTGCTTATGTCAACACCGATGCCGATACCAAGTCTGAAGTTGATGTCTGCTGCGCTTCTGGTAACGCCGCCAAAGTAGTCAGATGGGCCATGAAGAGCTGGAAAACCAACCAGGTTATCTTTTTGCCCGATAAATTTCTGGCCCAAAATGTCGCCCGTGACATGGGTGCTGACATTTTCTTTCCCAATATGTCCGCCTCCCCTCAGACAATAAAGAATGAATTCGAACTAATAACCAAGAACCTCGCACCAAACACTCCCATTTTTATCGGCTGGGAAGGAAAGTGTGAAGTCCACGAAAAATTTACTCCCCAGGATGTGGCTGAGCTTAGAAAGGATTTTCCCGGTGTCTACATCATGGCTCACCCCGAGTGCCCACCGGAAGTAGTCAAAAAAGTTGATTTTGCCGGCTCTACCGGAGAGATGATCAAAAACATTTCCGAGCCAGACATTCAAGACCATCAAGTGGCTTTTTTCACCGAATGTGCCATGGTCGAAATGCTGGCCGCCCAGCACAAAAATGTTTTGCAGGTTTGTTCCATTCAAAAAAGATGCCCTCATATGGCCACTAATGACCTAGAAACTGTCATTGCCGCCCTGGAAAACATGCAGTACGAAATCAACGTGCCAGAAGATCTAAGAGCCAAAGCCGAACTCCCCATTAGGAGAATGATATCAATTACATAGCTGACAACTATGAACCGAGAACTTATTTCCACCGACGTCCTCATCATCGGTACCGGTATTGCCGGAGCCTCGGCCGCTCTCCAGATTTCCGCGTCTAGTCCTCAGACTAAAATCACTATCTTAACTAGAGGTGAAACACCAAACGACTCAAACACCAACTATGCTCAAGGTGGCATTATTGCCAAAGGTGGACCAGACCTAGTTGAAGATATTCTCAAAGCGGCTGATGGTATTGGCTTACCCGAAGCGGCTCAGGTCTTGGCTCAAGAAGGGCCACCGCTAGTTGATAAAGTTCTTGCTGGCCTAGCTTCTGTTCCTTTTGATAAGGAAAAATCTGGCCAACTGGCCTATGCTCTTGAAGGTGGACATCAGGTTCCTCGAGTAGCTAAAGTAGCTGACTTCACCGGCCGTTCTATCCAGGAACATCTGACCGCCTCTCTCAAACAAAACAAAAATATTACCCTCCTTACTGGTCTCACCGCCATCGATCTAATCACCACCGGCCATCAAACTAAAAACTGGCTTCATAAGTACGGAGTTGATACTTGTCTTGGAGTTTACGCTTTTGATCAAAAAGATGGTCGCGTTTCCCGCCTACTAGCCAAAGCTACTATTCTAGCTACCGGCGGCACTGGCCAAACCTACGCTTTTACCACCAATCCTCCAGGCTCCCGCGGTGACGGCGTGGCTATGGCTTTTCGAGCCGGTGCCAAAGTTATCAATATGGAGTACGAACAGTTCCACCCTACCGCCTTAAAAATTCTCGGAGCCCCTCCATTTTTAATTAGTGAGGCTGTTCGAGGTCTGGGTGCCCGTCTAACCAATGCTCAAGGTGTTCCCTTCATGCAAAAATACTATCCCCAGCTAAAAAAGCCCGATCTCACTACCAGAGACAAAGTTTCCCGAGCAATCTTCACCGAAATGCTAGCCACTGACACTACCAATGTCTATCTAGATCTGAAATCTTTTATCACCAAGAAAAAAATTCTGTCTGAGTTTCCCGTAATCTACCAAACCTGTCTCCGATACGGTCTGGACATCACTCAGGAGCTAGTACCGGTTTCACCTGCCGCTCACTACTCCTGTGGTGGACTACTAACTGATCTCTACGGGCGAACCACTCTCAAAAATCTCTACGCTGTGGGTGAGGTTTCCTGTACCGGCCTCCATGGTGGCAATCGTCTGGCCAGTACCTCGCTTCTCGAAGGCCTCGTTTTTGGAACCCGTGC
>JAGVOE010000063.1 GCA_020052895.1 Candidatus Woesebacteria bacterium | reverse complement strand
CACAGGTAGTGGATAACTTGTGGATATTTAAGTGTATAACGCTTGTTTCAAGGCCATCACTTTTCTTCTGATATCCGTATTTTCTTCTACTTGTCTCTCCATTTTTTCGACCGCGTGCATCACTGTCGTATGATCTCGTCCACCCATGAGTTCGGCCACGGTCGTCAAATTTAACTTGAGAAAGTCTCTCAGCAGATACATCGCTACATGTCTGGCCACCACCAAATCAGCCTTTCTACTCTCACCGGTTAAGTCCTTATTTCTAAAATCAAAGTACTTTGCTACTGTCGAAATTACTTTAATGGGCCTCACCCGAACTTCCTTTATCGAGCTGGCAGGTAACCCCAGATTTTTTTGAACCATCTCTTTGGTCAAGATCCCCCCATCAATACTCGCCGCCGCCGCCAGATGAACAAAAGTCCCCTCCAGCTCTCGTGCATTGGTTGGAAAGCTGTTTGCCATTAGTTCAAAAGCTCCGTCATCAACCTCCGCTTTTATATCCTGAGCTCTCTGTCTCAGTATGGCCAGTCTCATTTCGTAGTCCGGCAAGCCGATATCCACCATCATTCCTCCCAAAAAACGACTTCTAAGTCTGTCTTCAAGCCCCACAATATCTTGCGGTTTTCGATCGCTCGTCATAATTATCTGAGACTGTTTGTTTGTTAATTCATTAAAGGTATGAAAAAACTCTTCTTGGGTAGAGTCTTTGCCGCCAAAGAACTGAACATCGTCTACCAGCAGAGCCCCCACTTGTCGATACTTCTTTTTAAAGGCGTCAGTCATTTTTGATTTAAAAGACCCAACTAGATCGTTGGTAAATTGTTCACTTGTAATACAAACGACCTTTCCTACCCCCTTTTTTACCAGCTCGTGACCAATGGCGTGCATTAGGTGGGTTTTTCCCACCCCAACTCCTCCATAGATAAAGAGAGGGTTGTGTCTGGTACCAGGATAATCTACCACCGCCTTTCCCGCCGCAAAGGCCAATCTGTTTGAGCTACCCACCATGTAAGACTCAAAGACATATCTTAGATTAAGGTTTGTCCCTGTCTGTCGGGCATCCTCTGATGGAGTAAAAAGGCTCATCTTGTTGTCTTCCTCATCTTTAGTTTTGGAGTCTTTTTTGTTACTCTTTATGTCCTTCTTTGGCTCCACTACCACCAAAGCCACATCACACTTCATTTGGGTCACTTTTTCCAGCGCCTGCTTGATAATGCTGTAATACTTTGTTTCTACTGTATGACTATGAAATGCCGAAGGAGAAGCGAGCTCAACAAGCAACCGCTCTTTATCAATCTCAGTTGTCGACTTTATAAAACAAGGCTTTACCCAGCCACTAAAACCAGCCAGTGACATACTTACTCCCAGCTCCCCACATACACTGTGCCATAATTTTTCACTGTCCATGCCCCCATTCTCACCACTTATCCACATTTTTACAACCCCCAATTTACCCAAAAATAATAATACTATCCACATCACCCCTCCGGCGCGATCGTCATTGCGAAGCACGAAGTGCTGTGGCAATCTAACTCCACAAATATAATTTTAAGTTATAATACCCACATGCCCAAACGAGTCTACCAACCCAAAAAAGTCAAACGTATCAGAAAACACGGCTTCCGTATCAAGATGTCTTCTGCTTCAGGCCGCAACGTGATCAAGCGCCGTCGAGCCAAAGGTCGCTCCAAACTAGCTCTCTAGCCGTGCCCCTACCTGTGGTCAATCGCCTTCCACTTCGATTACAAAGAGATCGTCTTCAAAAAGAAGGTAAAAATTTCCACACCCGCCACTTCACTCTCGTCTCCGCCCCATCGCCTGCCCGCCAGACTGCGAAGCTGTCGGCTGGGTCATTGCGAGTTTCGGTACCTGACAGCAACCTGCCTGCCGGCAGGCAGGTCTCACTCCATCAAGTTCCCAGATTTTCCATTTTATTATCCAAAAAAACTGCCCGCCTCGCCGTCGACCGCAATCTCATCAAGCGCCGCACTTCCGCTCTTCTGGCCGAGCTTATTCCCTCACCTGCCCGCCAGACTGCGACGCTGTCGGCTGGGTTCCCCCCAGCCGATTATCTAGTGATCCCCAAACACTCCGTCATAGACACCCCCCACTCTGACCTCCTCTCCGATCTCTCGACCCTCTTCCCCAAATTGACGTAACCGTCTTGACTTCGGGTATTCTATGGCATAAATTAATAGCTATGACAACAAAAGTAATCGATCCTACAAGGATAGCTATTTTCCAGAAGAAAGAAATTCGAAAAACAATCCATAAAAACGAATGGTGGTTTTCAGTGGTGGACGTGGTTGAGGCATTGACGGATAGTACTAAACCACGTGTATATTGGAATGCCATGAAAACCAGAGTAAAAGCTAATGACGGAATCGAGTTGTCTACAAATTGTAGACAACTGAAATTAGAATCTGGTGATGGGAAGAAATACGAGACTGATTGTGCTAATACAGAAGGAATTTTTCGTATTATCCAATCCATCCCTTCTCCAAAAGCCGAACCCTTCAAACGCTGGTTAGCCAAAGTGGGTTATGAAAGAATTCAAGAAATCGAAGATCCGGAACTAGCCCAAAAAAGAGCCAGAGCCATTTACAAAGCCAAAGGTTACCCAGATGGTTGGATTGAAAAAAGGATGAGGTCGATTGCAATCCGTGAAGATTTAACTGAGCAATGGGACCTTCATGGAGTCAAGCTCCAAAAAGAATATGCTATTCTCACAGCCGAAATTTCACAAGCCGCTTTTGGAGTCACTCCTTCCCAACACAAAAAGATCAAAGGGCTTGAAAGACAAAACCTCCGAGATCACATGTCCGATCTAGAATTGTTATTCTCCATGCTTGGAGAAGCCTCCACCACTGAAATTACCAAAACGGAACACCCAAAAGGATTTATCGAAAATAAAAAAGTCTCTCGACGAGGTGGTGGCATAGCTGGGGACGCTCGAAAGAACCTCGAAAAAGAAACAGGCAGAAACATCGTCACTCCTAAAAACTTCCTCCCAAAATCAGACACTCAAAGGAAACTTAAATAACTCGTCATTGCGAGGAACGAAGTGACGTGGCAATCTAGTTCTTAATAATCAATTTATGATTACTTTTTACCAAAAATATATTTCCCCTTACTATCATGCCCTGGGTCGTGCCCTTTTTGGCAATGCCTTTGCCTGCCGCTTCTCCCCCACCTGCTCAGAGTATGCCAAGGAGTCATACCGCCGATATGGTATTATTGTCGGGACCAAACTTTCTGTCTATCGCTTTCTTCGCTGTCAGCCATTTAGTCAAGGAGGTTTTGACCCGGTACCCACTCAGAAGTCTATTAAGCCTGTTAAAATCAAATAACTATGCTCGCGCCATTAAACAACCTTCTCTATCAAGTCCT
>JAGVOE010000072.1 GCA_020052895.1 Candidatus Woesebacteria bacterium | reverse complement strand
TCTCTACGCTGTGGGTGAGGTTTCCTGTACCGGCCTCCATGGTGGCAATCGTCTGGCCAGTACCTCGCTTCTCGAAGGCCTCGTTTTTGGAACCCGTGCCGGACATCTCATCGCCACCACAACACCAAAGAATCTGAAATCTGAAATCAGAGAACTGAGATCTAGTATTCCTCCCTGGAACTATCTTGGCAAATTTCCCGCCGACTCGGCTCTAATCGCTTCAGACGCCACCACTATTAAAAACATCATGTGGAACATGGTCGGCCTGGTTCGTAAGACTCCTCTGCTTGAAAGAGCTATATCCGACCTGTCTCAGATGGAAAATACCATTAATAAGTTCTACCGCGATGCCTACCTCACCGACGAGTTACTTGGGCTTCGAAACCTGGTTTTAGTCGCCCTCATCACCGCCAAAGCCGCCTATGCCAACCCCCGCTCCATCGGCTGCCACTTCCGTGAAGCCTAGCCATCGCTTCCTGGTGGGGTTTTTTAGCCCCCTATCCAGGCACAAAATCTGAAAAATTAGTCAAATTACACGACCCCGCCGCAAGGCGGGTGCTTTTTTGCGCACCAACAACCAATAACCTCGCACTAATAACTCCCTAAAGTTTCTCCACCGTCACGCCGTCAAAAAAGTCCGATATTTTATAACCCTTAATCTTAATCTCCTTTCTGAGGGCATCGGACTCGGCCCACTGTTTGTTTTTTCGCATTTCTTCTCTCTTATTAACCATCTCCATCACCTCGGCCGGAATATCGGCCGGTATCTCGTCTCTTTCTGATAATTTCAGACCAAAAACACGGTCAAAGTTTTCCACCAATCTACGCTTTTCAAAATCTTTTAGTTTTTCATCTTTCAAGACCGTCCTGGAAACGGCGATTGCCGCCGACATATTCAGATCATCCTCGACTGCCTTGACAAACTCATCTCTAAAAAACACTCCCCTGCCCGACAAACTGGCCTCCGCTGCCGCCCCAAAAATGTTTTTGTCTTGTCCGCCTTCCAGCCGCAGAGCCAAAAACTCTTTCTTCATTTTTTTATACGAATTCGATACTCCCTCCATCCCCTCCCAAGAGAAATTCATTTGTTTACGATAGTGCGCCGAAAGATAGTAGTAGCGCAGAGCCATCGGCGAAAAACCCTTCTCTATAATATCTGCTACTTTATAAACATTACCCAAGCTCTTACTCATCTTTTTTCCATCCACTGCGAGAAATAAACTATGGAACCAATATTTTACAAATGGTTTCTTGCCGGTCGCCGCCTCACTCTGAGCAATTTCGTTTGGATGATGAATGGACAAGTGATCCTCCCCTCCGGTGTGAATATCAAACTGATCTCCCAGATACTTCATGCTCATAGCACTACACTCTATGTGCCAGCCGGGAAATCCATCGCCCCAAGGACTATCCCAGTGCATTGCGTGTTCGGCAAACTTACCGACTCGCTTAAACCATAGAGCAAAATCGACCGGATTTCTTTTACTGTTTTTTGTCACGACCTCCTCCCGAACTCCGACTAGTTTATCCTCCAGTGCTTGACCAAAAAGCTTACCGTAATCGGGGAACTTGGTTACGTCAAAATAAACCGCCTCCGGCGTGTCGTAAGCGTAACCCTTGTCCATGATTCTTTTGATTAATTCTATTTGTTCAGAAATATGATCCGTCGCCTTACACTGAACATCAGGACGAATGATATTCAGCGAGTCCATCTCCTTAAGGAAATAATCCGTAAATTCTTGGGCCACTTCCCAGACCGTCTTCCCCGCTTTCTTGGCTCCTTTTTCCAACTTGTCCTCACCCTCATCAGCGTCACTTACCAAGTGCCCCACATCGGTAATATTTTGGACGTGCTTCACCCCAAGTCCTTCCACTACTTCCAAGACCCTTTTTAAAACATCGTCATTGACGTACTTTCGGCCGTGACCAATATGGGGGTAGTCATAGACCGTGGGACCGCAAGCATACATCCCCACCTTTCTTTTTTCTAAGGGCACAAATTCCTCTACTTTCTTGGACAAAGAATTAAAAATCTTCAGCATTGTCCTTATTCTAACAAAAATACCGGCCCAAGTGGACCGGTAAACCTTATTTTCAGTTACATTTCAATCTGGCATTAATGCCCCCACCAGCTCCATCTGCAATCCGATCCAGTCGGACACTTTGGTCGACCAGTCTTTGGGTCGGTAACTTTCTCTAATAAACTGCGGGGCCACAAAAACACAGATCTCCAAGGCGTCCGCCACGCCCCAGTCGTAGTATCTGCCCGGCAGTCCGTAGCGCAGTCCAATGTTTGGCAGAAGCAATGGATCAAGATCGATCTCGCCATAGCTAAACCACTTAATCTGCAACAACCAGTCGGCTAAGGTAGGTTGGGGCTCGTGAGTGGTGGTCAGATACTGCCACAACTTCAGATTTACCTCCGGACGGTCTTTTTCTTCATAGGCCAAGGCTATTAAAAGAGCACAATATACTCCTGAACAATAGGCTTTCTGTGAATTGATGTTTCTCTTATTAATTGACTCAAACACCACCATTACTTTGTCTTTCAGGACATTATCGAGGTTAATTTGGTCCATCCGCGCCTCCTTTTCGGCTCAATGTGCAGCTACTTACCAATCACAACGCCCTATTTTATCACTATCCACCAATGTATACTCTTAGCCATGAAACGCTGGCTGATAATTACGCTCATTTCCTTCCTCTTGACTCTTTTTGTCTATCCCGCCGCCTTTAGGTATCCTTCCGATACTCTGCCGGACAATAACGATACTCGGCTCATAGCCTACATCATTGGCCAGGTTCAGCAAAATCTCCTCAAACTCCAGCCTTTGCACTACGGTACCTTCTTTGCCCCCGATCAAAGTACCTTGGCTTACTCCGATCTTTTTCTCACCTCAGCCGCTCTCACCCTTCCCTTTCGCTTCCTCACTCATTCCCCCATTATTATCTTTAATATCGCTCTGGTTCTCAATTTCCTCCTAACCATTTTTGCCTCATTTCTGCTCTTCGAGTACTTATTTAAAGACCTCCGGACCACTTCTCTAGCGGTGCTACTCTTTAATTTCTCCGGCTTTCACCTTCACTATCTCCCCCACTTACAGATGTTTTCCATGTGGCTTCTTTGTCTCTCCCTTTACTTTTTTTTGAGGTATTTAAACGAAAATCGCCCTCTTTTTCTCACTTTATTCTTTGCTATTGTCACTCTCCAGTTGGCCGAAAGTATCTTCCCCGTCTACCTCATATTTTTCGCGACAGTTTTTCTCTATTCAATGTCATTCCGGACAGCGGAGCGTGATCCGGAATCTATAAAAATTACTCCATATCCGGATGGATTTCGGGTCAAGTCCGGAATGACACAAAATATTTTTTTTCGCTCGTTACCATTTATTCCCCTCTGGCTTTTTCTCCTCTTCCCTTACTACCAATTACACACTTCCCTTCCCGAAGCTATCCGCCCCATCCGTGATGCTGCTCATTTCTCCCTCGGCCTCGACCAAATCTTCACCCAGTTCCACAGCTGGACAATAATAACCATTTTCATACTCTGCGGCGTAGTCCATGTACTTTCAAAAATATTTGACGCTGCAGGAGCGCTAGCCAAAAATCGCACGGACCATGTACATAGGAGCCGAAGGGAATCCCGCCAACGGCGGGACGACATAGTTACGCGGGAGTACGGTTTTTGGCGCGGTCCGAAACGTCATATTTTTAATCCCTGGAAATATATATTCATCTTCTCAATTATTATGTCCCTCGGCCCTGTCCTCAAAATCTTCGACTCAAACTTGCGCCTTTTCGGCTTCCCCATTCCCCTCCCCTACGCTCTTTTTTATTACCTCCTCCCCGGCTTTACCGGCTTCCGCACTCCCAGCCGTTTCATTATCTTGGCACTTCTAGCCACTGTCGTTCTCATCGGCTTCAAATTGAAACCAATTTTCGCTGAACTAAAAACCAAAACCATAGTTATCTTTCTTCTCCTGATTCTGTCACTACTATTTCTCGAAGCCGATCTACCCCTCAGAGGCTACCCAGTCAATATCCATATGCACTCTGTCTATCAAGAAGTCAAAAATCTTCCTCCCGACGCCGTTATCTTAGAACTTCCCATCAAGCTTTGGAACATGCCGGATCACGAGATCGAGTCCATCCGCTCTCTTTATTCCCTGGAACATCTTCACCGCCGCCTGGGTGGCTTTTCTGGCTTTGCCACCAATAACTGGATCAATCTCGTAAACCAGATAAACACCAAAGAATTATCTCCAACAAACATTAAGGCACTTAAGTCACTTGGAATCACTCACGTCATTCAAAACAACCAGCTTTTTAAACTTGATTCTTTGAGT
>JAGVOE010000057.1 GCA_020052895.1 Candidatus Woesebacteria bacterium | reverse complement strand
GGCTAAGAAGGAGGCGGTAAAGTTTGCCTCTCTTGATTCAGGTATTGCGCTGGTACTGGCTTCGTTTGTCAATGCGGCAATACTGATTCTTTCGGCGGCAGTATTCCATAAAAATGGTTTACACGATGTGGCCGAGATTCAGGACGCCCACAAGCTACTGTCACCACTTTTGGGCACCGAACTAGCTGGTATTCTGTTTGCCTTGGCCTTACTAGCCTCAGGACACAACTCGACCATTACCGGCACTATGGCTGGACAAATAGTGATGGAAGGGTTTGTAGATATCAAGCTCAAGCCATGGCAACGAAGACTACTGACCAGAGTTTTGGCGATGGCTCCAGCCATCTTGGTAATACTTATCTACGGCGACCAGTACTTGGGAAAACTTCTGGTCATGAGCCAGGTAGTACTTAGTCTTCAACTACCCTTTGCGGTTATTCCACTGGTCCAGTTTACTAGTAGTCGTAAAATTATGGGTGGATTTGTAAACCCAATCTTGATAAAGTACCTGGCGATCTCAGTGGCCTTCCTGATTACCGGTTTAAATATGTGGCTAGTCTGGTCATTTATAAATTGAACTATAATCGAGACGATGAATAAAAAGTTATCCGAGCCCAATGAAGACTACCTGGAGAGAATTTGTGAACTTCTGGACAAGAAAAGCTATGCTCGCGTAACGGATATCGCTGAGGAGCTTAAGGTTAAGCCTGCTTCGGTCACGGCCATGCTCCAAAAACTGGAAGTGGACGGCTATCTAGTTAGGGAGATTTACCGAGGTTTCTCGCTAACCAAGAAAGGGGTGGCCGCTGGTAAGAAAATTCAAAAAAGACATCAGGTGCTGTACCGTTTTTTAAACTTTTTAAAAATAGATCCCGAGGTTATTGCTGATGACGTAGATGGTCTTGAGCACCATCTGAGTGATGAAACGGTAAAAAAACTAGAGACTTTTTTGGAAAAAGAAGTAAATGCCTATTGACAAAGATAATTCTTTATATAAGATTGAATTATGAAAAAAGGACAGCGTTCGTCTAAACGGATAAAAAATATCCTAAAATTTTTAAAAATGAATGAGAACACTATTAGTACCCTGATGGGTGGGATGGTGATTATCGTGATTGCTGGTTTGATTTTTAACTACTTCAGAACAGCAAATTTAAAGACCTGGCAAGGAATACTTCTCAACGAACAAGAGGCCGCTAGTACCGAGATGAAGGATGACTCACTAAATGACAAGATTATGGCCACCTATAAAGTGGTTAAGGGGGACGATCTTTGGCACATCTCAGAAAAATACTACAAGTCTGGCTACAACTATGTAGATATCATGCAAGAGAACAATCTCACCGGCAAGGGCGTGATTGTGGCTGATATGGAGCTCAGAATCCCCAAGGTAGAGGCCAAAAAAACTACTGTGATTGAGTCGGCCAAGGAAATGACTATTTCGGACAATGGAGATCTGATCAAAACTGATTCCGTCGAGTCGGCGAACGCCACCTCGATCGAGACCGGTGAATACCTGATTCAAAAAGGTGACTCTTACTGGAAGATTGCCGTTCGCGCTTATGGAGATGGCTATAAATGGACCAAGATTTACTGGGCAAACAAAAATCTCTTTGCTGACCCAGACATGATCTTCACTGGAGTAAAAATCACGATTCCTGTCTTAGAGAAATAACGGCGCAAAAAAACCGTGCAAGAGAATAATCTCCGGCACGGTGTGTCAAAACTAATGATGGACTGGAGAGACGATACCTGAGTAGGTGACTTTGTCCGAGGTAACCAGTCGAACCTCGCTCCACATGTATTCATCGTGATCTATAAATTCGATATTGGTTAAAAGAAGGTGAACGATGCCTCCATTTTCCTTATCGATAGTCCACTTGTCTCTGCCGTAGCCCATGATAATGATATTTTCACCATCTTCGGTGACGGTTTTAACACTCTCGCTGTCGACCAAGAGTTTGACGACCTGGTCTCTCGTAAGACTAATCTTGTAATCGATAATCACAAAACCCATTTTTACCTCCAGTTTGTCAAAGTATGGGGTATTCTACACCCTACAGGGTAAATATTGGTAGTTTTCGAGTAAAATAAGCATATTGCCGGGGTAGCTCAGCTGGTAGAGCGGCGGTATCGTAAACCGTAGGTAGAGGGTTCGAGTCCCTCCCCCGGCTCCATGGCGTTCAAATTTACCCGAAATTCTGATGGAACAGGCACAATCGAGACCGATCACGGAGAGGTTCAGACTCCGGTATTTATGCCTGTGGGTACGGCCGCGACGGTCAAGGCTCTTGATGGGCAAGATATACGAGAAACTAAAACTGAAATCGTGTTGGCGAACACCTATCACCTATTTCTCCGACCCGGTGAAAAAATAGTCTCGGATATGGGAGGAGTGGCTAAATTTATGAACTGGGATGGTCCAACGCTCACTGACAGTGGTGGTTTCCAAGTATTTTCGCTTGGCTTGGGAGCTAAAGGAGAGTCGCTTTCGAAAATAGATGAGGAGGGGGTGACATTTAAGTCTCACCTGGATGGAAAGATGCATCGATTCACGCCAGAAATATCGATGGATATTCAAAGAGACTTAGGCGCAGATATCATTATGGCTTTTGATGAGTGCACGCCTGATAAAGCTGAAAAGAAGTACATCAGAGAAGCGCTGGACAGAACACACAGATGGGCAGAGAGAAGTGTAAAACAGTGGCAGAACAATGGAATGAAAAGTACTCAGGGTAAAAATCAGGCTCTCTTTGGCATCATCCAAGGCAGTATGGATATGGAAATGAGAAAAGAAGCGGCCGAGTTTATTACATCGTTACCTTTTAGTGGCATAGCTTTGGGAGGTGAAACGGTCGGATATAACATGGAGGGAACTCTGGAAGTAATTGGTTGGATAAAGCATTTGTTACCGAAGAACAAGCCGGTGTATACCATGGGTCTTGGCAGGGATCCACAAAATATTGTGGATATTATTTCTGCAGGCATAGATATGTTTGATTGCGTGGCGCCAACTAGACTAGCTAGGAACGGCGCACTTTATCATGGGGAGATCCGAGGGGAAAAGTTTGAAAGTGAATTTAGTAACGGCCGACTCAATATTAGTAACGCGAAGTTTGATAAGGATAAATCAGTGATTATGGAGGGCTGTGATTGCTATACCTGCCTTTCAGGCTACTCGCGTGGATATCTTAATCATCTTTATCGTTCGAAGGAACTGAGCTATTACAGACTGGCTTCGATACATAATGTTCGTTTTATGGTGCGACTAGTGGAACAGATGAGGGAGAAGATGAAAAAGAACTCAAGGAATCAAGAACTCTAGAACGCAAGACTTAGAGAATTAGCATGGCGTCGCCAAAGCTGAAGAATTTGTATTTTTTCTCGATGGCTTCCTCGTAAGCTTTTCCGATTAGACTGTCTTGGAAATTTTTGAAGGTAATAGGGGAGTTGGGGAAACTGACGAGGGCGCTTACCAACATTAATAGCGAGGTTCCCGACAGATGAAAGTTCGTGATTAGTCCATCTACAAATTTAAATTTATATCCCGGCTGAATAAAGATTTTGGTCTCCCCTTCTCCGGCCACCAGAGTTCCGGTT
>JAGVOE010000021.1 GCA_020052895.1 Candidatus Woesebacteria bacterium | reverse complement strand
TGGAGTGGGATTGCCACAGCTCGAATACGAGATTCGCAATGACGGCGTTTGAGAATCCTCGGAGATGACCACACGGTAGAGAAGTTTGTCGTCGGTAAACTCATCCTGATAGATCCAGCCGAAGTACTCATCGGCAGAACTACTACTTGGGCGATTGCCATAGGTTTGAAAGAGATAGCGCCAACCACCATATGGATGGTACGGTCTAGGATCTTTTCCTACAGTTTCCAAACGAAAGGGACTATCCCCTATTATAGGCATAATTTGATTGATTAAATTCCTTCGAGTAGTAAGTCCATATTGAGATTGGGTGGTAGTAAAGATAGTAATCGAATTGACGATGATGTAAATAAATAATATTGGGGTTAGAAACTTCCAACTCAATTTTTCCAAGAAGAGACCAAGGACCATGGTCATCATGGTAAAGAAACCCAGTAGGTAATATTCACAGCCAACGGATGGGTAAAGGAGATAGAAAAGAAGAATGGAGATTATCATCCAGGCAAGTATCTGAAACTTTTTTTCTTTTATCGCCTTTCGGAAAAACCAAACGAAGGACAGGACAACAATTAGACTGAGAAGGAAAACCGGTCGAGTCATATTTCCATGAGCTCCCAAGCCATGCTCCTCCTGAATATTAGTGAAGGGCTTGAGGTAAAGCAGACGGCTCACTGAGAACCAGACGTTGTGCAAGTGATAGCTTAGCTGATCCATACCAAAGACGGACCCAGAAGTCTTGGGGCTCAATAGATACCGAATGGGACCCAGAAGATCGTCGAAGTTGTGATTGATATCGAAGATGATGAGGGGTGAGACAACGGCAAGATACGAAATGATAGAGATAGCCCAGGTGAAAAGAGAGATTTTCTTGAAATTCTTTAGGACAAGATAAATGACCAGTGGCCAGTAGACCATGAGCGAGAGATGGAGATGGAGGGTAAAGGCCATGAGAATACTTGAAAAAATAAACCAGCGAGAATCTTTTTCCGAGTGATATAAGGAGTAAAAGAGCCAGATGGTGACGAAAGGTATTGGAGTTGGGTTCCAGAAACGGTGGTCAAAATAAATCATGAGAGCCGAAAAACCATAAAGAATAGCGGAGATCAGCCCAACTTTCTTGGAGAATATCTTAGAAGCTACGAAGTAAAGACTGAAGGTGGTGATAATACCAAAGAAGGAGGAGAAGTAGGCCAAAACAGAGAGATCTCCTTGACCAATCCAAAATAAAAGCGCGTTGAGATAGGTAAAAGCGGGACCCAGATAAAAACCAAAATTACTGGCACTGACGCCGATCCAGATGGGGTGAAAGTCTTTGACCTGAGACCAGGCTAAGAGAGCCTGGTACTCTTCGTCGAAATTAAAAGTAAACCATTCGGCAGATTTCCAAAATCGTAGAACAACCAGAAAAATAAACAATATAGCCAAAACGATTTTGATTGGAGTGATATTGATCTTCGCCACAGAGATAGTTTAGCTTACTTTGATAATCTGTTATAGAGAAATACCGGACCACAACCCCAAGCATGGGAATGGCTGCTGGGGAAAATCACATTTTGGGGCACTAATTTGCGGAAGTTAGGATATTGTTTGTGAAATGATATATTTTTTTACTTTGATAAAAATTTTGGTAGTGAAGACCAGGAAATTATCTGCCCGGTACTGCGAGGTTGATTTTCGTCTCCACCATAAATTACATTTAGACTTACTTTGTCTTTGACAGTTTCTTGAATTTGTTTTAGGCTGGCAAAGGCGTTCTCGGGAATTGTTTGGCTGGACTTGATTTCGAACATATCGATTTTAGAACCTGGAATGCTTTTGAACAAGTCGGCTTCCAACCCCTTTTTGTCTCGCCAAAAGTAAATGTTAGGAGACACCCCTCTATTTAGATAAAATTTTATATATTCCATGACAACGTGGGTTTCAAAAATTGACCCGTAGAGGGGGTGGGTATTAAGCTGGCTAGGGCTCTCTATACCCAACAGGCGACATACTAAACCAGTATCGGTGAAATATAACTTAGGTGTTTTAATTAACCTTTTGGTAATATTGGAAAAAAATGGCTGAAGAAGGTGAATTATTCCGCTAGTTTCCAAAAGATTTACCCAAGATTTGATAGTATTGTGAGCTACTCCCAACTCGTTACCCAGAGTAGTCAAGTTCAAAAGTTGGCCTGTTCTTCCCGCTATGACATGCAAAAAAGTTTCAAATGATTTGAGGTTGGTAATTTGAGAAATTAAACTGACATCTCTATCAATGTAGGTCTGAATATAGTTGTTGAGCCAGGTAACTGGAGAAATTTCTTGTTCGTAAAGCCTGGGGTATCCCCCATACCAAATTTGAGTATATAAGTCATTTTTTTGTTCTTTTGCGTCTTGTAATTCCTCATATGAAAGCGGATAAAGACTAAAAATTGATATCCTGCCGGCAAGAGACTGGGTAATTGACTGAAGCATAAGGAAGTGTTGAGAACCGGTCAATATATATTGACCCATTTTCTTGTCATTATCGACCTTGACTTGAAGATAAGAAAATAATTCGGGAACTCTTTGAATTTCATCTAAAATAACCTTATCGTTGTATTGCGCTAAAAAGGCTTTTGGGTCATTTTGGGCATATTGCCGAATGTCTGGTTGCTCTAAATTGATGTAGGTATATTTTGGGAAAACTGCTTTGGCTAGGGTGGTCTTACCAGATTGTCTGGGGCCGACAATGCCAATGATGGGTGAAACTGTGGCAATCCGTTTGATTTGCTCCGAAAGAATGCGTTTTATCATTCTTAAATCTTAAATCATTTTGGACAAATTGTCAATTGAACTGCCAACTTGTCTATTTTTAGGCACGATTGTTAGGCGTTTTCGTAAAAAGGTAGATTCGACACCAAGCTTAGTGAGATAAGTAACCACAGGATTTTTGAGCGCATTAAAGTGGTTTAACCAATAAAGTAACCCCTGGTGAAAAAGATGATCGATAAAACTGAAAGGAAGATACTTGAAAAATAATAAACGTATTTTATAAAAGGGTGCTGGCGCTCTAACCAGTAGGCTAGATATATAAAGACGGGAAAAATAACGAGAGTGTAGCGCGGGACGCTCATAAAAGTGCCGGAAAAACTTGGGAGAAGATAGGAAAGAAACATAAATATCCAGTAGGAGAAGCGGATTTTTTTGAGTGAGAAGATGATAATAGCCAGAACTAAGGTGGCGCTGATAAGTTCCAGAACGACGGTGAAAAATAAAGGATCCCAATGATCTGTAAAAACAAGCATCTTGGCGTAACGGAAAAATACTTGATGGAGGAGAATGAGCTTGTCGACCGTCCGACCAGTAAAGTTCGTCTGCATGGTAGCGAAGAAAAGCGGATTTCCGGTCTTGAGGAATTGGAAGCGCATAAAGGAAAGAAGTCCTAATGGTGGAAGTGCTAACCAGATAGCTCTGAGATTCAGACTCCTTTTGATATCTCCCCCATACAGAAGCCAAAATTCGTAAGCAAGAGCAGACCAGAGAAAGATACCGGAAATTCTAGTGGCCGAGGCAACTCCAGCGAAGGCACAGGCGAGAAAGAAGTTATTTTTCCGCGCGGAGTAAAAACTGAGAACTGTTAGAAGGAGAAAAAGTGATTCTGTATAGACCGAGCCGAAGAAGAAAGCTGTGGGAAAAAGTAGTAAAAGGTAGATGGTAGATCTGGAAACCTTTGCTTTGAAGTCCAGAGCGGTCAGACGATAGAGAAAATAGAGAGCTAAAATAAGACAGAGGTGAGAAATAATAAGGCCTGAAGATAGATAGCCACCCAAAAAGCTAAAGAGCTTTATGGACCAAGGATAGACTGGGAAGAAGGTATAGTCCATGTCCGTCTTATGCTGATAGCCATAGCCGAACTCGGCCAGATCGAGATAGTGTAGGCCATCAAAGTTGGACCACATAGAGAAGATATTGGCTACCGAAGGTTTCTCAGTGAGATTCGTAAAGCGGGTGCGGGGAGTGAGCAAAAACATGGCCGGGAGAGCAATGAGAATTAGGAGGAGTCTCCAGCCAAGAATGAGTTTGAGGATTTCTTTGAGGGACATTAGTAAGGATGATTATAACAAGGGATACTGGATTGCCACAGCTCGGGTACGAGATTCGCAATGACAGGATATTGATTTCGGGTATTCTTTGGTGTTAAATGGAGGTATGACCAAAATAAAGCCCAAAGAAATGGAGGTGGAGATTTACAAATCCAGTGACGGGAAGGTGAAGATGGAGGTAAATATTAAAAGGGATACAGTGTGGCTGACACAGTTACAAATATCTCAGTTATTTAGTGTTCAGGTTCCTGCCATTTCTAAGCACGTATCAAATATTTATAAATCACGCGAACTTTCTAAAGACTCAACTCTTTCCAAAATGGAAATAGTTCGAAGTGAGGGCGGCAGAATGGTAAATCGGTGTGAGAGTGTCTACAGCCTCGATATGGTGATTTCAGTGGGGTATAGAGTAAATTCCCAAAAAGCAACTCAATTCCGAATTTGGGCAACTAGCATCTTAAAAGACCATCTTTTGAATGGGTATTCCATAAATCAAAAATTGTTATCAAAGCAAAGAGAAAAACTCAAAGAACTTCAAGATGCCATTTATTTTATCGAGAATAAATCTCACCAACTAATACTCAAGGTATCATAACCAAATTGTATGAGAAATTTAAAATCAATCGATGAACTTACCAAGAAATTATTCAAGCAAGGATCGAGACCGGTATATCTCAAAAAGAACTCGTTGAAAAGACGGGGTTGTCTTTTTCGACCATTTATAGAATTGAATTTGGCTTGGTAAGCCCAAAACTTGATACGGTTGGTAAAATTGCCAGAGCATTTGGAAAAAAGCTACAGATCAGTTTTGTTTCCAAGTGAGGACTTTTTTGTAGACCTCGAGG
>JAGVOE010000035.1 GCA_020052895.1 Candidatus Woesebacteria bacterium | reverse complement strand
GGCACAGTGGTCTATTTTTTGTGCCGACTCCCTAACTGGTCTCATCATGGCCGTCGCTTACGTCTACCCTTCTCGAAAACTCGCCGAGGTTAAAGTCAGCTCGGTTCTCAAGCGTTTCCTCAAAGAGCCCAAATTTGCCGCCGGCACTCGCCGTGACGAGGTAGCTCTCTGCGCTAATCCAGACGGCCTCAATCTTCCTCTAGAAAAATTTATCGAGATCTGTCTCACCTCCATGCAAACTATTGCTCCAGATCTGGGTCTATGATTTCCAGGCGGCTACTCTTACCACCCGGCTGTTTTCATCCCCGTCAACCATCATTACTTCAAAACCGAACCCCCTTAACACTTCAGTAATTTCCTGGATGGTATAGACGGTCTTCTCGGAAGAGAGGTGAAAATCAGCCGTTTTTAAATTATTTAAAAAATCAAAAATAAACATTCCGTCAGGTTTCAAAATTCTTTTAACTTCAGTTAAAAAATTTCCTTGTTCTCCAGGGGGCAAATGAGAAATTACTACCCCTCGGCTTACGGCATAATCCATGGTTTCTTTTTCTACCGGGATAGCAGTCACGGATGAATGGAGAAATATGGCCCCGGGGTACTTTTTTATAGCTTCAGCCAGCATAGATTCAGCAAGATCCAGTAAAAATAGATTATTTACTTTCTCTGCCATAGGTCCGGCCGCTACTGCAGTCCCGCACCCTAGGTCTATCCCCGCTTCTGCCTCTCCAAACTCACTTAAGATGTCTTCTTCAAACTTAAGAAATTTTTCATATCCGGCTTCAAAATTCGCATAATGATCCGGTTTTGAAATCTCACTATCCCAATTTTCCGCCCGGCTATTCCATCTGACCCTAAAAGATTCAAAGTTGTTCATAGCTGGGATTATATCTCACTTGGTCTATAATTGTCTCATGCTAGACATCAACTACATTCGCGAAAATCAAGAAAGTCTCAAGACCGCCCTGTCCAACAAGCAGTTTGATCCCTCCCTTATAGATCAGCTCATGGAGATCGATGGTGACAGGCGTCAGCTGATCCAGCAAGTGGAGTCTCTGAGACACCAAGCCAATGAAAACATTGCCGATCTGAAGGGTAAGCCCAGTGACGAGCAAATCGCCAGAGGTCGAGAGTTTAAACAAAAACTCCAAGAGCTCGAGCCCAAGCTCACCGCCGTTGAAAAGCAGTTTACCGATCTCATGTACCAGCTTCCCAATCCAGCTGCGAGCGATGTCCCAGTTGGTAAAGACGAGTCCGGCAATGTCGAAGTAAAAAAGTGGGGGACTCTGCCTCAGTTTGATTTTCCGGTCCTGCCTCACGAGGAGCTGGCCGAAGCTCTTGATCTGCTAGACTGCAAAAGAGCCGTTCGTATCGCCGGCAGTCGAGCTTTTTATACCAAAAACGACTTAGTCCTTCTCGAGTACGGTCTGCTGATGTACTCACTCAAAATGATGATTGGTGAAGGTTATACTCCTCTGACAGTGCCTTGGATGGTCAACGACGAGGCCATGTGGGGTACTGGCTACTTCCCCTGGGGGAAGTCCGATCATTACGCCACTCAAGACGGCCAAAAGCTCATCGGCACGGCCGAAGTTCCCCTAACTGCTTTTTACCAAAATGAAGTCTTGTCCGAGGACGATCTCCCTATCAAGATGGTAGCCATCTCTCCCTGTTATCGTCGAGAAGTCGGCTCCTACGGGAAAGACACCAAGGGTATTTTCCGAGTCCACCAGTTTAACAAGGTCGAACAAGTTGTTTACACCGTAGCCGACGAAGAGGTCACCAGAAAAATGCACGACACCATGCTTGCTCACACCGAAAAACTTCTCCAAGATCTCAAACTACCTTACCATGTACTTCTGATGTGTACCGGCGATATGGGCGCTGGCCAGCGTCGCAAGTATGATGTCGAAGTTTGGTTCCCCAGCCAAAATGCTTACCGAGAAACTCACTCCGATTCTTACTTCAATGATTTTCAAAGTCGGCGTCTCAATATCCGCTATCAAGCCAAAGACGGCACCATTAAGTTTGTTTACACTCTAAACAACACTGTCATCGCTACTCCTCGAATCTTGGGAGCCATTCTGGAAAACTACCAGCAAGCCGATGGTTCGGTCAAAATTCCGTCCGCCTTGGTACCCTTCATGGGAAAGGATGTCATTCGGCGTGTCTAAAAGCACTCTCTTTATTATTCTCTCTCTTCTCTTAGTTACAGGAGTCATATTTTTTTTCACTTCTAGGCGAACCGGTGGTCTGCTGATCTCACCTCTGCTTCTGGACCGAGATCAGACTGAAAAAATCTCTCTCAGAATCTCTTCTCTTAAGCTAAACTTTGACAAATCCAAACAGCTGTCTTCACTCGCCTCCGTGCCTCGTTATTTGACTTACAATTCAGAGACCGGTGTGGTTTACTATAGTCAAGGTGCTAAGCAAAAAACCTCCCCGGCATCTTTTACCAAACTTCTCTCAGTCCAGGTCGCTCTCGATCTTATTCCTCTCACCGAACCGATAACCGTCACCGAAAAATCAATCGACAAAGTCCCTACCATTCTCGGTCTCAAAGCAGGGGAAGTCTTACCGGCAGCCGACTTACTGAGAGGCGCTATTGCCACCAGTGCTAATGACGCTGCCCAAGCCCTGGCCGACGGCGCCGCTGAGGCTACGGGTATCTACCCCTTTGAATTTACTTACTATATGAACAAAAAAGCTACTCTATTGGGTATGTCTCACTCGCACTTCTCCAACCCTGATGGTTTAGATGAACAAAACCAGTACTCAACATTAGAAGACCTAGCTAGTTTGGTTAACAATGTTCAAAAAAGTTACCCAGAAATTATCGAAGCGGCTCAGTCGGATAACCAGAATATTGCTAGTTCATCGGCCCACGGAGCCTATTACCTACCCAACTGGAACGGCCTGCTAGGAGTCTATCCTGGTGTTACCGGTCTCAAGATTGCTTACACCGAAGAAGCCGGCTACTCCGCTATCGTTACTGCTACCAGAGAGAAGATCTCTGTGGTGGTCATCGTCTCCGGCACCGGCTCCTATCTGGAGCGAGATCGAGCCGCTGCCGATCTCTTGGACGCCGCCTTTCTAACTCAAGGTCTACCTCCAGTTAGAGTCAATACCAACATGCTAAATCGACGTTATAAAGTCTGGGGTGATCTGGCCAGAAAAATAAAAGCCGAGTTAAACAAAATTGAGTAAACCATGGCCTTTATAAACTACTTTTTTCCCCAAAAAATTCGCTTCCCGAACTCCAAATACAACCAAAACTTGGTCGTAATTGACTATGGCACTTCGGCGACCTTATTTTCCGAAAATCTAATCGAGTCGGGTAAAATTATGACTCACATCTGGGGTACTGGTCTGCGTCAACTACTTCCGGGAAACTTTTCTCCCCGGTCCGTCTTACTTCTAGGGTTGGCTGGCGGCTCAAACGCTACTCTCATTCGTCAAAAATACCCTCAGGCCAAAATTGTCGGTGTCGATATTGATCCGGTCATGATCGAGATCGGCCAAAAGTACTTCGGCCTCGGAAAAATCAAAAACTTAAAGCTGGTAGTAGAGGACGCTCGAACCTTTGTCCGCCGCCTTGAGGCAGATGAGGTCTTTGATCTGGTCCTGCTCGACTGCTTTATTGGCGACAAGATTCCGCCCCAGTTGGAAAATCTAAAATTTATCAAAAATTTAAAAGATCACTCTCGCTATTTACTGATTAATCATCTTTGGTGGCGCGGCCACCAGGCAGCCACTCTTCGTTTTATGAGATCTCTGGCCACTAAATTTGTTTTTACCAAAACCCACACCTGGACCAACACCATCATTTCGCTTGTATAATCAACTAGTATGTTCGCCTTTTTAGACTCTATTCTTAATCCCAACAAACTCGAGGTAGCCAAGCTGCAGCAAACGGTTGGTGTTATTAACTCCCTCGAAGCCTCGATCAAGAAAATGAAAGACGACGAGTTTCAGCCGGAGATGGCCCAGATAAGAGAAGAACTGAAAGGAGGAAAGACTTTAGACGATGTTTTACCACAAGTCTTCGCCCTGACTCGTGAGGCCGCCCTCAGAACTATCGGTCAGAGACCTTTTGATGTCCAGCTCATGGCCGCCATTACTTTTCATCAAGGTAAAGTAGCCGAACAGAGGACTGGAGAAGGTAAGACGCTGGCCGCCGTCCCTGCCATGATTCTTAACGCCATTACCGGTGAGGGAACTCACCTCGTCACCGTCAACGACTACCTAGCCAGGCGAGACGCCGGCTGGATGGGTCCCATTTATCACTTCTTGGGGCTTTCGGTGGGCTGTGTTTTTTCCGGCCAGGGCGATCTTCCGGCCGTTATCTACGATCCGGAGTATACAGATACTACCCACTCAGATGTCCGTCTCCAGCACATGAGACCAGCTTCCAGAGCCGAAGCTTATCTCTGTGACATTACTTACGGGACCAACAACGAATTTGGCTTTGACTATCTACGGGACAACATGGCTCGCTCGCCCGAAAATCTTTCTCAAAGATCTCACCACTTTGCTATCGTCGACGAGGTTGACTCGATTCTTATCGATGAGGCTCGTACTCCTCTCATCATCTCGGCTCCAGACTCCGAAGCCACCGACCAGTATTTTCGCTTTGCTGAGCTTATCAAAACTCTGTCTGCCGACACCGACTTTGAGGTCGACGAAAAACAAAGAACAGCTAATCTCACCGATCATGGTCTAAGAAAGCTCGAAAAAATCCTCAATGTTGAAAATCTTTATCAGCAAGAATATCAAACTCTTCACCACCTAGAGCAGGCTCTCAAGGCTCAAACTCTTTTTATCAAAGATCGTGACTACATCGTCAAGGATGATCAAGTCATTATCGTCGATGATCACACCGGCCGGCTGATGTTTGGCCGTCGCTACTCCGATGGGCTTCATCAAGCCATCGAAGCCAAAGAGGGAGTCAAAATTCAGCAAGAGTCGCGCACTTTGGCTACCATCTCTCTTCAGAACTACTTCCGTCTTTACAAAAAGCTAGCCGGTATGACCGGTACGGCTCACACCGAAGCCGAGGAGTTTAAAAAAATCTACAATCTCGAAGTCATCATTATCCCCACCAATAGGCCCAACATCCGACAAGACTTTTCGGATATTGTTTACAAGACTCAAGCCGCCAAGTACACCGCCATTATGGCTGAGGTAGCCGAGCTACACGCCAAAGGTCAGCCAGTCTTGATCGGCACCAAGTCTATCGAGCAAAATGACATCGTTGGTCAGTATCTCAAGAAAAAAAGAATTCCTCACCAGATCTTAAACGCCAAGAATCACGAAAACGAGGCTCGAATTATCTCGGAAGCCGGGCGTCTGGGAGCCGTCACGGTGGCTACCAATATCGCCGGTCGTGGTGTCGACATCGTCTTGGGTGGTGATCCCACTGGTCGAAAAGTTTCGGAGTGGCAAAAAGAAGCTGACCAAGTTAAGGCTAACGGTGGTCTTCACATCATTGGAGCCGTTCGCCATGAATCTCGCCGTATCGACAATCAGCTTCGAGGCCGTTCCGGTCGTCAAGGTGATCCCGGCTCATCTCGTTTTTATATCTCACTCGAGGACGATATCATGCGTATCTTTGGTGGAGACCAGGTTAGTCGACTAATGGACTTTCTCAAGGTTCCCGACGACCAGCCTTTGGAAGCCGGTATGGTGGCCAAAGCCATCGAAACCGCCCAGTCCAAGGTCGAGTCGTTTTACTTTGATCAAAGAAAGCACCTGGTAGAGTACGACGACGTTATGAACAAGCAGCGCCATATTTTTTACGCCCGTCGCCGTCATTTGCTTACCGGCGAAGCCTCGGTCTCATCTACCCAGATAGACTCCGCTCTAGAAAAGGAGGTTGAGTATCTAGCCAATATCTACGCCGCTTCGGGCATAAACAAGACCGAAGCCGATCAAATTGTCAAAGATTTTCAGAGTATTCTACCTCTAGATCCGCACTCTGCCAACCTAGTCGAAAAGAGTTTACCTGGAAAAACTCCGGAGGAAATAAACGAAACCTTAACCAAAATTATTTCCCAAGCCAGAGGGTCTCAAAAAGATCATTTTGGCCCGGAAGTTTTGGCTCAGATTGAAAAATTTGTTTCCCTAGACTCTTATGACGAACTTTGGATGAATCACCTAGACGCCATTGATAATTTGCGAGACGGCATCGGTCTGCGCGGCTACGCCCAGAAGGATCCTCTAGTGGAGTACAAGCAAGAGTCTTTTGCCATGTTTGAAAGTCTCTTGGCCAGAATCGACTCGACCATTGCCCATCGCGTTTTCCGGGTTCAAGTGAATATTCCCCAACCCGCTCAAAGAAAAGTAGTGGAAACCTCTGCTTCACCGGAAAGCGATCTGTCTTCGTCATTGCGGGGAGGTGCTAAGACGAAGCAATCTTCAGTGTCGGAGAGTAAACATCCCAAAATCGGTCGTAACGATCCCTGCTGGTGTGGCTCCGGTAAAAAGTGGAAAATCTGCCACTACCCCAAGTTGGGTTGAGATATTTGTTTGTATACTTAAGTTAGATGAGAAAAACTGCTTGGATAATTATTGCCACCACCATTTTACTTTGGCTGGCTATTGCTCTTTACTGGACCGGTACCGGTACCACCAAAATCCAGCTACCCTCTCCTTCATCCGCGATTCCCCTCAACGAACCTCCCATATCGTCAAGCCCCACCCCTTTGGTGGCCTCTCCTTCGTCAGCTACCGACTCAGCCAACACTGGCGACCAAGAACCAGGCTTGAGTTACTGACATTCTCTTCACGGTCATCTATACTAAAATTATGAATCTTCGGCAAGGTCTGGTAGGTCTTTTTGTTTTGATTTTTTTAATTTCCGGAGTTGGCCTGGGCCTACTGGTTCTCGATGATCAAAATGATCTCTCCAGTCGAGCCTCTACCGGATCTCTGAGATCGCTTCGTCCAGCTCTATCCGGAGACCGGTATCTGGAGAGTAATCTAGTTTGGGACGGTGCCGCCTTTCATCTTCCGGTCCAGGTAAGTTTCGATAGACTTCTTTGGCTCCCGCCCACCGAGACAGATCCGATTTTTTTTCATCTGAGCTCTTCCATCTCGGTCCGTCTAGTTCAGGGCTCGCTCGATCTTGTCGCTCTTGGCAAAATCTTGGGGGAGAACTTTGTTCCTGTGAAGCCTCCCCTCACCCCTCAAAAGTATCTGGATGGCTGGGAAACTCAGACTTATAGCTACTCTTTTTTCAATACCGAGAAAGTGGTTGACGTCTGGACCAACTCTCAAGGCCTCTCCCTCCTAGCTGTCATGCCGGCTGGCACCGCTACCCCCACCAATAATGATCTTGCCCGAGGTGAAGTCCGCGACTTGATCAAAGGCTTCTCTGTGAGCCCCTCTGTCAAAGGTATCTCTACTCCCGATGACACCGCTCGTTTGGCGGCTCTTATTCGTCCCTCAGTGGTCATGATTCTTAATCATTACTGCGCTCAGATTAAATTTACCGAGTTAGGAGCTTCATCTTTAGCCGGTAAAGTCTACCCTTTTTGTCTAACTCAGTCGGGAACTGGTTTTTTTGTCACCCAAGATGGCTATCTAGCTACCAACGGTCACGTCGTCACCAATCCCCAGGAAACTGCTCTCATCTTTGGAGTTACCAATGGCTCCTTGGATCCTCTTTTGGTAGATTACTTTCACGCCTACTTTTTGTCTCAGACCTCTCTTTCAGTTGACCAGGCCATGGTCGAAACCAAAGTTCAAGAAGCTCATCAGAGTAAGGAAACTCTCTATCAGATGGCCGGTGTCGTCAATGAGCTCTTAAAGCAAAAAACCGCTAGTCTCGAAGCTTCTCAAAATGAGTACTACGTTCAGCTAGGGAACACTCCTCTTCAGATGATAGACTCCAAAATTAAAACTAGTTCTGACGTTGTCTCGGCCACCTTTGTCGCCGCCGATTACCAAATTCCGGATCCGGTCTTGGGATTTTCCAGCTCAGATGTGGCCTTGTTAAAAATAGATGGTACTGGTTATCCGGCTCTTCCGCTGGGCCAAGCCGACGAAATCAGTGTAGGCTCAAACATTCTGGTGGTTGGTTTTCCGGGTATAACCATGGGGGGTCAAAATCTCTTACTAGATACCTCCGCCGGTGCCGAGCCTACTTTTACCAAAGGTGTTATCAGCGCCTTTAAGCAAGCCAAAGGTGATAAAAAGGAGCTCATCCAGACCGACGCCTCTATAAATCACGGCAACAGCGGTGGGCCAGCCGTATCGGCCGAAGGTAAGGTCGTGGGTATCGCTACTTATGGTCTGGTGCCGGAAGAGGGGAGTGGCAATTATAATTTCCTTCGCAGTGTCGCCGACCTCCAAGATTTAATGAAAAAAAACAATCTTTCGGCCGACATTGGCGAAACCTTTCCTCTTTGGCAGAGTGGACTAGAAAACTACTGGCTTTCTTACCTAAAACCGGCCAAAAATGACTTTGAAAAAGTAGCTAGTTTGTACCAAGGTCACCCCACCGTTAGCAAGTATCTATCCGAGACCAATTCAAAAATAGATACTCCGGAAGACAAGTCACCTAGGTTTACACGGGCCCAAAGGAAGCTCTATATGAATCTCTCTGGAGGTCTTCTGGCCTTTTCTATCGTCGCTATCATCACTCTCACTATTTTAGAGTTTATCGACTCCAAACGTCGCCGATCTGCCACCGTCCTTCCACCTCACGCCACTCTACCTCCTCAACCTACACCTACTTTTTAAACACCCACAAATGCCAAATATAAAATGTAAAATAAAAAATATCAAATGTTAAATATTTTAATCTCCGGTGGTAGTGACGGTCTAGGTCAGGC
>JAGVOE010000007.1 GCA_020052895.1 Candidatus Woesebacteria bacterium | reverse complement strand
GACTGGAGACTCACAGAGTTCATAAAGGAAATGAGATCAACTTACGGCAACCTGGGTAAGGAAAAGATCGAATGTTTTCTAGATGAGTACGCCAAGGAACTTGGCATATCTTCTCTTAGCTGTACTACCATTGGAAAGATCATTAAGAGGAGAGGTTTCACCGAGAAGGGAAAAAGAAAGAAATATGCGAAGAAAAAGGATGTTTTGAGGGTGAAATATGCACCAAAAGAGCTTGTTCCCGGATATGTAGAGATGGACTCGATTATCTTAAACGTTCTAAACAACAGATATTACTTCACCACAATCATTGATATTGTTTCTAGGTATGCCTTTTGCAGACTAACCAAGTCTCTTACTGCCCAAAGAACACTGGACATCTTCAAAGAGTTCCTAGTCGCTTCCGGACAGACTCCAAGACAAGTCCAGACCGACAATGGTCATGAGTTTCTGGGAGAGTTCGACCAGTACCTGGTCGAACAAGGTATTCCTCATGCCTTTACTTACCCCAGGTCACCCAAGATCAATGGAGTGGTGGAGAGATTCAACCGCACCATTCAAGAAGAGTTTCTTGATCGTAGTGATGAGCTGTATACACATGATATGGACGGGTTCAGGGAAAACTTGGACAAGTATCTTCACTGGTACAACTACCAAAGACCTCACCGATCGCTTAAACTACAAACACCATCAGCCTTTCTAGAACAATTAACAATCAACGCCAAACAAGACCCTCTCATTCCCATATGTATGTGACGCGTACATTTAGTTGCAATTTATCTTCAATCGTTTTATAGTTCAAATATGGAACAAATACTACCAAAACAGACTAGTGAATCAAAAGGTGAACAAAAAGCCACCCCCCAATTAGGTAAGCTTTACAAGTCCTCCCTAGCTGAGTCTTATGCTAGAGGTGTAATGGGAGGCGGGGGTCGAGACCCGGAAAATCAAGCGGCTCTAGATAAATATCTAGAAAAAGACACTGATCACCGAAGACCGGAAGACATTGAGGCTTGGGAATTACTAAGGGCTAGAAAAATCAGTGTGGATGAGTTTAAGCGAAGAACCGGCACCCACATGTAGGTTTTCTCCACTATCTTGACTAAAGGACTCTTTTTTAAACTAAAGTTGGACACCGACACCTTACACTGGACCTTAGAAGAAATCTCCGATGGCCTGGCTAACCAAGTTCGGATTCAATCCGGCTCCGGCCACCATGGTCACCGCCAAGGATCTAGTCCAGGACAGAATTAGTTTTGGTCGTTAAGCTACTCCTCAGCGGCCTCCGCCTCGGCTTTGGTTTTGTGTTCGGTGCCATCAGGGTGATTGGCTGGAGAGTATACGGTGTACAGCTTGAGTGACTCAGTTGGAGAAGTATTAATAATGTTGTGATTGGTACCCGCCGGCACTATCAAAACATCACCGTCTCCCAAAACACTCTCTTCTCCATTTAAAATCGATTTGCCTTCTCCGGTCTCGAATCTAAAAAATTGATCCACCTCGGGGTGGACCTCCATGCCGATTTCTTCGCCTGGCAATAAACTCATTAAGACTAGCTGTGAGTGAGGAGCGGTAAAAAGCACCTTACGAAAGCTAGTGTTGCTAAGGGTGTCTTTTTCAATATTGGTGTGAAATCCTACCATAAATTTTGCAACTGGTAATACTTCATCTTACACCCACTGGTATAATTCTTTTGAGTATGCTCAAAGAAAAACATCAAATTAAAGAGGTTGAGGCCACGCCTGATTTTCCTGCCTTAGAAAATAAACTTCTTGAGCACTGGTACCAGACCGGTATCGTGGAAAAATATCTGCATTTAAACGACGCTTCCGAGAAAAAATTCTACTTCCAAGACGGCCCCATCACGGCAAATAATCCCATGGGAGTTCATCATGCTTGGGGCAGAACCAATAAAGACCTCTGGCAAAGATACAAGAACCTGCGCGGCTATCGGCAACGATTTCAAAACGGCTTCGACTGTCAAGGTCTCTGGGTGGAAGTAGAAGTTGAAAAAGAGCTCGGTTTTAAGCTCAAAAAAGACATCGAAACCTACGGAGTGGCTAAGTTTATTCAGCACTGTAAAGATCGAGTCAACAAGTATGCCCAAATCCAAACCGACCAAAGCCGACGCCTGGGCTACTTTATGGACTGGGATCACTCTTACTTCACCATGTCCGATGAAAACAACTACATGATCTGGTACTTTCTCAAAATTTGTTGGCAAAAAGGCTGGGTTTACAAAGGTCGAGAGTCAGTTCCTTGGTGCCCTCGTTGTGAGACCGCTATTTCTCAGCACGAAATGCTTACCGAAGATTATAAAGAGCTGACTCACAAATCTATTTATCTCAAACTTCCTCTCGTCGATCGTGATCGTGAAAATCTCCTCATCTGGACCACCACCCCCTGGACCATACCAGCCAATATCGCCGTCGCCGTCGATCCCAAGATGAGCTACTCTCTAGTCAAGGACGCCACCGGTGAGCGTTGTTGGGTTTTGCAAGACCTGGTCGAGACCGTTTTTAAAGACGCCTCTCACCAAGTGATTCAAACCGTCAAAGGTCAGTCTCTGCTTGGACTTCATTACACCGGCCCCTTTGATCATCTTCCCGCCGTCGCCGAAGTGGCCCAAGAAAACGTCTCTAAATTTCACTTGGTAGTGCCCACCGACCCCCTTATCATGCCCATTAGCAACACTGAAGGTACCGGCTTGGTGCACACCGCTGTCAGTGCCGGCACCGAAGACTTTGCCTTGGGTAGAAAATTGGGTCTGCCCATGATTCCCATCATTGGAGACAACGCCGACTATTTACCCGGACTAGACTTTTTGTCTGGCCAAAACGCCAAAAAGCATCCGGAAATTATTCTCGACTATCTACTGTCCAAAGATCACTCTGGAGATAGCTGGGTTTTTAGCATCAAAAACTATACTCATCGCTACCCGGCCTGCTGGCGTTGCAAGACCGAGCTAGTTTGGAAAGTCGCCGACGAGTGGTACATCGCTATGGACAAGGTCGATCCAGATGACGCCAAAAAACGCACTCTCCGACAAAAAATGATTGATACGGCTGGCAAAATTACTTGGAAACCAGAGTTTGGACTTGATCGAGAACTTGACTGGTTAAATAATATGCACGACTGGCTCATTAGTAAGAAAAATCGTTACTGGGGTCTGGCTCTGCCTATTTGGGTCTGTGATAAATGTGGTGAATTTGTAGTCATTGGTGGCCCCGACGAGTTAAAAGAAAAAGCTGTTTCTGGTTGGGAAAAATTTGCCGGCCATACTCCCCATAAGCCCTTTATCGACGAACTCAAACTCCAACATGAATGTGGTGGCCAGATGAGTCGCATTGGTGATGTTGGCAATCCTTGGCTGGACGCCGGTATTGTGCCATTCTCCACTCTGGTCGACCCAAAAACCAAAAAAGTTAGTTACACCACGGACAAAAAATACTGGCAGGACTGGTTCCCGGCCGACTTTATTACCGAGTCCTTCCCCGGTCAGTTCAAAAACTGGTTTTATTCCCTTATTGCCATGAGTACTGTCCTTGAGGACACCAACTCGTTTGAGACGGTTCTCGGTTTTGCCTCTATGCAGGGAGAAGATGGCCGGCCCATGCACAAGTCCTGGGGCAACTCTATTGAGTTCAACGAAGCCGCCGACAAGATTGGCGTTGATGTCATGCGCTGGACTTTTCTGCGCCACAATCCGGAAAGAAATCTCCTTTTTGGTTATAAGTTAACCGCCGACACCAAGCGTCTCTTTCACTTACTTCTCTGGAACTCTTATCGTTTCTTTGCCAATTACGCCGCTCTTGAAAAATGGCAGCCCACGATTGAGTTTGATCACGTGCCCTCCAAGCTGGATCTCTGGATACTAGGGCGCTTAAATCAGGTCGTTCTCGAGGTCGAAAAAGCTCTCGATCGCTTTGACTCTTTTACGGCTACGGCCAGCATCGAAGGCTTTGTTTCCGACCTCTCGACCTGGTACATTCGCCGTTCCCGCGATCGTATTGGTCCTACCGCTACCGATCTGGATGATAAGGAAACCTGCTATCGCACACTAAGAACCGTTTTTGATGTTCTCTCTCGTGTTCTCATGCCTTTTATTCCTTTTCTCTCGGACATAATTTATACCAACGTCACCGGTCTGCCATCGGTTCACCTAGCCACTTGGCCAGAGGTAAACACTCCCGAAGTTATCGATACCCAGCTTATCCAAAGTATGTCCGAGCTCAGACAGATCTGTGAAATGGGTCATGCTCAAAGAAAAGCTCTCAACAAATCAACCAAGCTACCTCTACAAGCGGCTATTATCAAAGGTTTGGGGGACGACCTAAAATCAGATCCTCAGCTGATTCAATTAATTAAAGATGAGCTTAATGTCATCGAGCTTAGATTTGAGTCCTTTCTCACCGCTGCAGAAAAGAAACTAGGAGCTTCTGTCGAGCTGGATACCACCGAGTCCGAGGAACTTACTCAAAAAGGTCGGGCTAGAGAGATCATGCGTGCCCTTCAGGAGGCTAGAAAACTGGCCGGCTGTCGGATGGATGAGGTGGTCTCGGCCGTTTTGCCGGACTGGCCACTTCAGTACCAAAATGAAATCCAACAAAAGACTCTCATCCGTGCCTTGGAAAAAGGTCCGGCAATAAGAATCATTAGAGACATCTAATGCGTCAAGGTAAAGGTCTTCTTATTAGTGCTCTGCTTTTGACACAAGTTCTTGGTCTGACGACCATCTGGAGTACTTTTCCGGAGCTATTTTTTACTCAGCTTTCCTTTGTTCTGGTCGGTACCATCATTATTCTACTTCTGTCCAAAGTCGATCTAACTCTATTTTTTAGTTTATCCACCGTTTTTTATGTCGTCAGTCTCCTCTTACTGGCGGTCACTCTCATGGTGGGGAAGAACATTCGTGGTTCTGTTCGCTGGATCGATCTCGGTTTTTTTAGTTTGCAGACCTCAGAAATTGTTAAGCCTCTTCTGGCAATTTTTTACTCCTCCTATCTAGCCAAATTTCAGGACTTAAGCTGGAAAGGGCTGTTCCGTTTTCTTTTTCTAGCCATGTTGCCGGTAGTCTTGATCGCTTTTCAGCCAGACCTGGGCTCTGCCCTCACCTTGTTTTTTTTGCCGATGGCTCTCTTGGTTTTTTCCGGCCAGATCAAAAAGATCCTTCTTGTCGGCATGGTCTCCTTACTAATATTTATTCCTTTAGAATCCAAGCTTTTGAAGCCTTACCAGCGTCAGCGGATAGAAACCTTTATCAATCCGTACCAGGATCCTCAAGGCTCGGGCTACAACGTTATTCAGTCAACCATTGCCGTCGGCTCCGGCAAAATCCTGGGTAAAGGCGTCAAGCTCGGTACCCAGTCTCACCTTAACTTCTTGCCGGAGCGTCACACCGACTTTATCTTCGCTTCTTATGTCGAGGAGTTCGGTCTGCTTGGTGCCCTGGTCTTGTTTGCCGCCTACTCAGTCATCTTTAATTACTCCCTCATCAACCTTCGCCGTTTCAAAGAGCGGCGCCTGACGCTTCTGTCGTTGTCTACCTTTCTCATTTTTTTCTTTCAATTTGTGGTCAATATTGGTATGAATCTCGGTATCATGCCGGTTACTGGTATCACCCTGCCTCTTTTTTCCTATGGTGGAAGCTCTCTACTTAGTTTTGCCATCCTAATCGGCCTCCAGCTCCGCCAGCTTGATTTAATAGCTCCTTTTGAGATATAATTGCGCCCATGACAGACAAAGTTCCCTACGCCGTGATTCAGCTTGGTGCCAAACAGTATCTTCTTGAAGAAGGCGACCAAATTGTGGCTGAAAAAATAGATCTTAAAGACGGTGAGGTTTTGACCGTCAAAGAGGTGCTTCTCGGCTACGATGGTCAAAAAACCACTTTTGGTCAGCCTTTTCTCAAAAATGCCTCTGTTGACCTAGTTATGGACGGTACCAAAAAAGGTGAGAAAATTCTAGTGGCCAAGTTTAAAGCCAAGTCCCGCTATCGCAAAGTCATGGGCCATCGCCAGCTAGGTAGCCACTTCACTGTCAAGGCTATCAATATCTAAAATACCATGCGTTTTTTACTTTTCGTTGGTGCCAGCAATACTCTGGCTGAGTTCGAGATCGAGACTCAGATCAAGTCCGCCAAACTCCTCCAGCCCAATGTCTATCTGATAGAAGCGCCCACAGCTCTGTCTGCTCAGACCACTGTTTCCAAACTAGGCTGTAGTATCAAACTAGCCAAAGAGCTTGTCGGCGTCGCCCCTAGTTCCGCTTCAGTGGCTGACCTAGTCACATTCAAAAATTTTTCGGTTACTTGTCTCGACAATTTTCAAACCTCAGCTAGTCTCAATCAAGAAATCAAAAATCTTCTTCAAAAAGGGCGCTTTATCCTGCCCAAAGAGCAGTTTGGTCTATCTCCCATACTCATAAAAAAGCACCGTATCGACGAATTTTTTGTCGATCAACAGCGCGAAGAAGTCTGGCAGACCCTCTGGGTCCATGACTACCAGCACTGGATAAAAAAAGATCGACACTTACCGTTTGCCAATGCCAAAGCTGGTATCTTGCCACCCAAAATTGCTCGTAGTATGGTTAACCTCTTACCTTTTGAGCCTGCCGGTAAGCTCCTGGTAGACCCTTTCTGTGGTTCGGGTCGCCTGCTGGTGGAGGCATCCGAGCTCGGCTACCGAGTTGGCGGCTCAGATATTCTGGCCGAACAAGTTCGTGAAACCAAAGCCAATCTAGACTTTCTGGAGATCGAGGCCAAGCTAGAGGTTCTGGATGCCACCCACTTATCCGACCTTTTTCATGAGGTAGATGCGATCGTCACCGAACCTTTTTTGGGCAAGCCCAACCTCCGACCTGATCAAATTAGATATCTGATTCCCGGCCTGCAAAAGTTATATCTGGGTTGCTTAAAAGACTGGCTAAAGGTTCTGAAATCCGATGGCTACGTGGTGATGGTCTTTCCTAGCTTCGATACCGGTAAACATCTCTATAAGACAAGCACCGTGATTGACGGGAAACTAGAACTAAGTTACAATTTGCTCAAACGTGGAATTATGTACTCGCGACCCAATGCCGAAGTTCGCCGTGAGATCGTCATCCTACAGAAAAAGTAATCAAATAACCAATAACCAATAACCAATAACTAAGAACCAATATGGCCCACGTCAAATCAGGAGGAGCAACCAGACAACACTCACAACGCGCCGGTAAAAGGCTTGGTGTCAAGCTTTATGGCGGTCAAACCGTCAAAATCGGCCAAATCATTGCCAGACAAAGAGGCGCTCAGTATCACGCCGGTCTCAACACCGACCTTGGTCGAGACTTTACTCTCTTCTCTCTCGCCGAAGGAGTGGTCCAGTTCCGCAAGCTCCAAGGCGTCCATTACGTCGACGTAGTTGCCAAATAAATGGACGACCAAGCCATTTCCATTCTCTCCATCGACTTTTTACAACCCAATCCCTTACAGCCCAGAGGAGTCATTACCCCAGAGTCGCTAGCTGAGTTGGTCGACTCCATCAAAACTCACGGTATTATTCAGCCTTTAGTTGTCGCTCATACCCCGGCTGGCTACCAGCTAATTGCCGGTGAACGACGCTGGCGAGCTTCCAAACTAGCCGGTCTCAAAGAAGTTCCGGTTCGTATCATCGAGACTTCGCCCCAGGGCATGCTGGAAATGGCTATTGTTGAAAATGTTCAAAGAACCGATTTAAATCCCATCGACCGAGCCAACTCCTTTGAGCGTCTTATCAATGAATTTAATCTAAGTAACTCAGACATTAGTTTAAGAGTGGGCAAAAGCCCGGCCTTTGTGAGTAACACTTTGCGCATGCTCGAACTCCCCGACGCCTTAAAGGATGGCCTTATTTCTGGAGTTATCTCTGAAGGTCACGCTCGGGCTCTAGCCGCCATTCCGGATACTCAGACCATGATCGAGGCCTACAAGATTATTTTGCGTGAAGGAGGATCGGTCCGACGAGCCGAAGAACTTGCCAGACGGTTTAAAAAAACCATGAATCGTTCCAAGCCCAGTGACGGTTTCAATACCAAAACCATGAACGACTCAATAGACAGTATGGCCGAGGAAATTCAAGTTTCTTTGGGTGAAAACGCCAGAGTTAAGATGCGTCGCTCCAGAATGGAAACTGCTATTAATATTGTTCTCAAAGGCAATCCAGAGGAAACTGAAAAACAGATCCAGATAATTCACGACTTACTAGTTCCCTCAAGCTCGACCAGCCCAGACCAGCCGGATATAGCTCCACCCACCACTACCGAGAGCACCTACTCCAACCCCTTCGAGCCCTTCAATAACCCCTTTTCCCCCATGCCAGAGGTGGCTTCACCTACGGCTACACCCCCTGTCTCTGAAGATACCCCCCGCGAGTACTAATTTTCGTTGCCTGCTTTTATCGGTTCCATCACCAGCCCGACCGTGTTGGCCGGCCAGTAGCGGAAAAAAACCTTACCGATAATATTTTGATAGGGGACTGGGCCCCAATCACGACTGTCGGACGAGTGATCACGATTATCACCAAAAGTCATTACTTCTCCATCTCGTACAGTATAGCTCTCTCCTTCATGTAAAAATTGTCCAGGATTGGTAGTGTACTCCATCGGCAAGTAAAATTCATCGACTTTTTTACCATCTATCAAGACAAAACCGTTTTGAACACTAACGGTCTGGCCTGGGGTAGCGATAATGCGCTTGATAAAGTCAAAGTTTTCATTGATAGGGGCTTTAAAGACGATGACATCTCCGTCTCGTGGCTGTCTCATACGGTAGGTGACCTTGTCTGTTAGAAGATATTCTTTATCCTTAAAGGTGGGAAACATCGAGCTACCCTTAACCTGGTGTGGCTGCATCAAAAAAAGGTAAACCACCACAAAAACCGAGGCGGATATTACAAAGGCCTCGATAAACTCATATATGACATGAACTAGCTTTCGGAAGAACGGCATCACTCTAGTTTATAGCGGCTGATATAATAATTCAAGCCAAAAAGGCTATTTTGGTCGCGTAGCGCAGTTGGTTAGCGCACCGCATTCACATTGCGGGGGTCACTGGTTCGAATCCAGTCGCGACCACAAGTAAGCACTTCGCCCTTGCGGCGAAATGCTTAGTTTGTTATTGACTGGATTCGAATGACACAGCCACGACGGTGGCGAGTCGGGTTCGAGGAAATCTTCAGCAGAAGATTATCCGAGAGAATCCAGTCGCGACCACAAATGTCGTACCCTTGCGGCGAGGCGGCCAGGCTTCACCAACCGCTATTCCTTAAACATCTGACGGGCCCAGAAATAAACTGGAACTGTAAGTAGCGCTAGCCACCACCAGAGTACGCTCTCCTTTTTGTCATCCGTCTTGCTCAACACCGCTGGCTGTGGCCTTACTGCCGCCGTCGCTACCTCTCCCTTCTCCGTCTCGGTTGACTCACCTAGAACCTCTTGGGTGAAGTTCCTAACCGCCTCAGCCAGACTATTTTCGAACGAAACAACCGGCTTCACCCCCTTGGTGGTAAAACTTTTTTCTTCTCCGACCACTTCCGGAGAGCCGTGTGAAACCGCTCGATAGTAATAAGTAGTTCCGGCCGTCAGCCCCGTGATCGTGACTGTGTGCGAAGTAACCTTGGGAGAGTCATCTTTTTCGACAGTGGAGTTGGCATAGCCATAGTTTGGCGCGTCGCTCAAGGTTGGGTGCGAGACCGTCTCATAAATCACCCTACTGGTACTGGGGTGATCGGTATTCCAAACAATGGTGACTCCGGTTTCACTCGGAGCATTAACTGACTCACTTGAAATTAGTGGAGGTGGATCGATCGTAATATTTATCGTGGCAGTGTTACTTTCTACACTTCCATCGCTGACTTTATAAGTAAATGAATCTGTGCCATGATAGCCGGAACTTGGGGTATAGGTTAGGCGGTTGGAAGAGAGGCTTCCCAGGCTTCCATGGCTGACGCCGGAAACAATTGAATATACAAGTGAGTCTCCATCGACGTCAGATCCGGTGAGATCAATGGCAACAGAATTATCTTGGCCGGTCGAGGCAGAAACATCACTAGCCACCGGCGCGTCGTTGATCGGATTGACGGTGACAGAAACAGTGGCCACCCCCAATAGATTGAAAATAATAGGACTGGATGAACTGGAATCTTTAACTTCGAAGGTAAACGAGTCGGTACCGTGATAGTTAGCGGTTGGAGTATAAGTCGTCTGGTCTCCAGCTAAGGAAACTGTTCCATGAGACGGAGTCGACAAAATGGCATAAGTTAAAGTATTTACCGGTAAATCTGAGTCATTGGCGGTCAGCGTAATTATTTTAGATGTATCTTCGTTGGTCGAAGTACTGCCTTCCTGGGCCACCGGAGTGACATTAACTTCATTCACGGTAATCATGATTTCCTCAGAATCAGTCTTGATACCGTCACTCACCTTAACTATTAAAGTGTAAGTTTCAGGGCCTTGAGCTTCCGTCGGAGTAAAGGCAAAGACTCCTGTTGTCGAGTTTATAGTTGCTCCCGTGGGAGTGTTCTCCAGGCTGTAGATTAGGCCAGTACTGTCCGGATCGGTGGCACTAGCTGTAAAAGTGAGAGTCGCCAGTTCGTTGATCATCTTATTTCCAATCGTCTCAAATATCGGCGCATCATTGACCGAAGTAATTGTCGCCGAAACCGTCGCGATTAAACTATCAACCGATCCATCACTCACTTTGTAAGTAAAAGAGTCATCACCGTGGTAGTCTGCAGAAGGGGTATAGGCAATTTGATTTCCCGAAATGGCTCCCAAAGTCCCATGGTTGGCACCGGAAACAATTGAATAAGTCAGAGCATCTCCCTCGATATCTGATCCAGAAAGATCGATGTTTATTAGAGAATCTTCTTGGGTGGTTACCGAGACATCACTAGCCTCCGGCGCATCATTAACGGGATTAACTGTAATGGTAACGTTCGCGGTGTTAGTCAAACTACCATCTGTCACGGTGTAGCTAAAACCGGCTGGACCAAAATAGTTTAATGAAGGCGTAAAAATAATATTATTAGCAGAAATCAAAACGGATCCATGCGAGGGGTTGGCTACACTTACTATTACCAGATCATCGTGCGCATTGTCCGGATCGCTGTCATTGGCCAACAACTCGGTAGCACTCATGGTTAAGTCGGAGTCCTCGTTGGTAACAAATTTATCCTCCTGCGGAGCTGGGGAATTGTTCATTTCCTTAACAGTTATGGTTATTGTTTCCTCATCGGCAAAGATGCCATCCGAAACTGTGAATTTAATTTCATAAGTAATGCCTCCTTGTGCTTCATCCGGGGTGAAGGTAAAAGTTTTATTTACACCATCAAAGCTAGTGTTGGCCGGTAAACTGGAGGTCGTAAACTGCAGGGTTTGCTCATCTATATCGGTCGCCTCGATGCTGAAATTTAAGGTAGCAAATTCGTCAATATTTTTATTGCCAATATCGGTCAGGATAGGAGAGTTGTTCGTCGGCGTAATGGACATCGAGGCACCACTAACCAGATATTTATCTATTTGACCGACGCTTTTTAAGTTTCCCGGAACTGTTTTCCAAGTACCCTCATTTTCCACGCTCCCCACATGCAGTTTGTAATTACCTTGTCCGGATTCTTTAACTTTTACGGACAAATCTTCATCGTTATAGCCGGGCAAAATAAAGAGTTTATACTCCGGAAAATACAATCCTAGCTCATCGTTACAGTTTATGAGAAGAGTATCGCAGACCTCCAAAGCTCCCGGGGATCTCAGTATGGCCACAAATGATTTTTTCTGACTATCTGTCTCCGAGGAAACGGCTAGAGACGGATCAAGTCCTAGTTTTTGAAAAATAATAGCGATGTTTTCTTCTTTGGAAAGCAGATCTCCATGCCAGCCACTCAACTTTTCGCCAGGATTAAACGATCCAAGAGCACTATCTTTAATTATGGTTCCGTCACCCGCGGTTTTAATAAATGGATCTTCGTCAATCGGCTTGCCATCTTCCCACATTTCTTCGGCTTCGTCTTCGCTATTTCTGGGAATGACCACAATCTTATTATTGGTGGACGAGATATCTTCACTCCAGTAGGGGATCAGCTTATCTTCCAAAATACTTG
>JAGVOE010000045.1 GCA_020052895.1 Candidatus Woesebacteria bacterium | reverse complement strand
GAACAAACCGAGTGGGGTTTAATCCGGACCACTCCTATCGTCGAAGAAATGGAAAGGTCTTATCTGGATTACGCTATGTCCGTTATCGTCGCTCGTGCTCTCCCCGATGTTCGTGATGGCTTAAAGCCTGTTCACCGCCGCATTCTTTTCGCCATGAAGGAGATGGGCTTAACTCACAAGAGTGCCTACAAAAAGTCTGCTCGTATCGTCGGAGAAGTACTCGGCAAATACCATCCCCATGGTGACCAGGCCGTTTACCAAACCATGGTTCGCTTGGCCCAGACTTTTTCCATGCGTTATCCTCTTATCGACGGTCAGGGAAATTTCGGTTCTATTGATGGCGACTCTGCCGCCGCCATGCGTTATACCGAAGCCCGCCTTAGTAAAATCGCCGGTGAAGCCCTGGAGGATATTGATAAAAGAACCGTTGATTTTGTGGATAACTTTGATGGCTCCCAACAAGAACCCACGGTCCTCCCGGCCAAGCTACCTAATCTTTTACTAATGGGGTCTGATGGCATCGCCGTGGGTATGGCGACCAAGATTCCTCCTCATAATTTACTGGAAGTAGTCGATGCCATTAAAACCCTAATCGACATGAGTAAAGTCTCAGTGACCAAGGAAATCAAAGACGAAGATTTAGTCTCCACTCCTTATAAAAACCTGGTCGGATCGCTGGACTCCACCGTCGAAGTCGACGACTTGGTGAAGCATATCAAAGGTCCCGACTTCCCGACCGCTGGCATCATTTACGACACTAACGAAATCAAAAAACTTTACGCCACCGGCAAAGCCAGTATTATTGTAAGAGGTGTCGCCGAGATTGTAGAGAAGAAAAGTGGCCGTTTCCAAATTCTCATCACTGAGTTGCCTTACCAAGTCAACAAAGCCAAACTTATTACCAACATCGCGGAACTAGTCAAGAAGAAGCGCCTCGATGGCATCGCCGACCTTCGGGACGAATCGGATCGCAAAGGTTTAACCGTAGCTGTCGATCTTAAAAAAGACGCCAAGCCCAAAAATGTTTTAAATAACCTTTACAAGCTCACCGAACTCCAAACCAGTTTCCCGGCCAATGTAGTTGCCCTCACCTCCGATGGCACCCCTCATCTCTTAAATCTCAAACAAATTCTCATGGAGTACACCACCCATCGCCAAGGGGTGATTGTTCGCCGCAGCCAATTCGAACTACGTACCGCCATGGACCGAGCTCACATACTGGAAGGACTACTAATTGCCCTAAATAACATTGATGACGTGATTGAAACTATCAAGAAGAGCCCCGACAGTGAAACCGCCAAAACCAATCTTATGTCCAAGTTTGGCCTTTCGGAAATCCAGTCCATTGCCATTCTCGATATGCAACTTCGAAAACTGGCCGCCCTTGAAAGACAAAAAATTGAAGCGGAATACCAAGAACTCAAAAAACAAATTGACAGACTTGTTGTCGTACTTAAAGATCCCAAGGCTGTACTTCAAATAATTAAAGAGGAAGTCACCAAGCTCGCTCTCGACTATCCGGAAAAACGAAAAACCAAAATAGTGGCGAACGCCCCCGGCACCTTCTCCGAAGAAGATCTTATTCCGGCCGAAGAAACCATTGTGGCTATCACCAAGTCCGGCTATATCAAGCGCATGCCTCTCGATACTTTCCGGTCCCAAAAAAGGGGCGGTAAAGGCGTCGCCGGCATGACCGTTAAGGAAACCGATGAAATTCATCTCCTCACTAATGCGAACACCCATGACAGACTGCTGGTCTTTACCAGCAAGGGTAAGGTTTTCTCCCTCAAGGTTTGGGAGCTACCCGAAGGCAGCCGTACCAGTAAGGGTCAAGCCATTATCAATCTTATTAATATCGAGACCGACGAAACCATTCAATCCATTCTCACCATGGCATCAGTGGTCTCCAAGGGAGAATTCCTCTTCTTTACGACCAAGACCGGTGTGGTCAAACGTACCGCTCTTAATAAATACGAAAATATCAAGAGTAACGGCTTAATCGCTATCAAACTAACTCCAGGTGATAGTTTAGTCTGGGTCAACAAAACCTCAGGGTCTGACCATATTTCTCTGGTATCCAGAGACGGTAAGTCCATCAGATTCAAAGAGACAGATGTTCGAGCTACCGATCGTGACACCATGGGGGTTAGAGGTATTCTCCTAAAAGAAGGGGACTATATTATTTCTATGGAGTCATTTCCACCCATCGGGCCCGTGGCTAGTGACAAAAGAGTCAAATTTTTCCGCGACTACTTGATTGTGACTGAAAACGGCATGGGTAAGCGTACTCCTCTGGATGAGTATCCAATCCAGAATCGATCTGGTCAAGGTCTCAAGGTCAGTGAAACTACTGACAAAACCGGTAAGATCGCCGGGGCTCTTCTAGTTGATCAAACTTCGGAAATGTTGCTCATCACCACTTCTCAGGGCCAAGCCATCAAACTGCCTATCAAAAATATTCCCAAACTCGGTCGAGCCACCCAAGGAGTCATTCTGATGCGCTTTGCCAAAGAAGGGGACAGTGTCGCCGCCGTCACTGTCATCTCCGACTCCGACTAAAAACAGTTTTTTGGGGCAAGTTCCAATATAAATTGTAACAGATAATAAAAACAGGCTTGTTTTTCTTGATATAACCATCCATTATTTATAAATGAAATATATATTTATTTCCGGAGGTGTGGTTAGTGGATTGGGGAAGGGGGTTACTTCAGCCAGTATCGGTTTAATACTCAAAAATATGGGGGTAGCTGTCACCAATGTCAAAATCGATATGTACCTCAATGTCGATGCTGGGACGATTCGACCTCAAGAACACGGTGAGGTCTTTGTCACCGAAGACGGTCTGGAAACCGATCAAGATTTGGGAAACTACGAAAGGTTTACCGGTGAAACCCTCCACCGAGAAAACTACATCACTACCGGTCAGATTTACAAGACCGTCATTGATCGAGAGAGGGCTTTTGGTTATGGAGGTGAAGACGTGGAAGCCGTTCCTCATGTCACTGACGAAATAATAAGGCGTCTGGAACTGGCCGGGAAAAAAAATCACGCCAAAGTCGTTGTCGTCGAACTTGGTGGCACAGTGGGGGAGTACCAAAATGGTATTTTCTTCGAAGCAAGCCGTATTCTCCGCTTAAAACAACCGAGAGATGTTCTGCAAATCCACGTCACTTACCTGCCCTTCCTCAAAAATATCGGGGAGCTCAAAAGTAAACCGGCTCAGCAATCGACGCACTTATTAAACGCCATGGGCATCCAACCGGACTTTCTAGTGGCGAGAAGCGAAAAAGAAATTGATGCCAAGAGAAAGGAAAAACTGGCGATTTTTTGTAATCTGCAGGACGAAGATATCATCGGCGCTCCCGACCTTCCGAGCGTTTACCAAGTACCCATCTATCTGGAGGACCAGCAATTCGGTGAAAAAATTCTTCACAAATTACGACTCAAAGCCAAAAAAAAAGCGCACTTTCTGGCAGGCTGGAAAAAATTCGAGCACCTCCGAGTCCAAACTAAAGAAGAAGTTAGAATAGCCATGGTGGGTAAATACTTCTCCACCGGGGACTACAAGCTATCCGACTCCTATATCTCCGTCATAGAAGCCCTCAAACAAGCAGCGTGGACCATGGGAATTAATCCCATCTTAGACTGGATCGATAGTGAAGACATGGAAAAAAATGAAGTTAATCTCGGTATCTATCATGGAATCGTTGTTCCTCAGGGGTGGGGGAGTCGCGGAACGGAAGGAAAACTTTTGGCGATAAAGCAAGCCAGAGTAAAAAAGATTCCTTATCTTGGTCTCTGTTTTGGCATGCAAATGGCCATCATCGAATATGCTAGAAATGTCGCGCATCTGAAAGGGGCCAGCTCCACCGAAGTCCATCCCCAAACACCCCATCCCGTCATTCATGTTATGCCATCCCAAGCAGAGTATTTGGCCAAAAAACAGTATGGCGGTACTATTCGTCTCGGCTCCTGGCCTTGCGTTTTGCAAGATGGATCTTTAATTAAGGCAGCCTACAAAAAGTATAATCCAAAGGGGCCTGCACCCTGGCTTCGAAACGTGG
>JAGVOE010000037.1 GCA_020052895.1 Candidatus Woesebacteria bacterium | reverse complement strand
TATGTCGTTGTGCGCTTCCTGTTATATCTGCGCCCATAATTACTTCGTCATTATGGGATTGATATAGATCTGATCGCCGGGCAAACAAAAAAAACCACCCTTAAGGGGTGGTTTTGAAATCATACCAGTCGATTAGTCTCTGTCTGTCTTTTGACCAGCCATTGTGAAATCTAACGTAAAGCTTGGCTAGATCAGCAATTCTTAATCTCAAATTTCCACGATCAAGGATGTTGCTACGGTATGGGGTTGAAGTGCTGATCAAGATGTCAAATTCATCTATGGACTTGATCATCTGAGTAAGAACTCTGGCAAGTCCTAGCACATCAGATTTCTCGGATAGCTCTTGAGGTAGAAGATAAATAGGGGAACTTGATTTAAAAGATCTGACGATAATTACTCGCCCACATTCGGGACAGTTATTAATCCCGTCTTCGAGTACAAGGTTGCTGTTTCCACAGCCATCACAGATATACATTGTGCCTCCAGAATAACGAATGTTAAGCTTCTTAATCTCTGTATTGTATCAAAAATATTATTGGTTTGTCAAGATCCGTGCCTATAGGCACAAAAAACTCCGGCATAGGCCGGAGTTGGTGACTGATTAAAGGAACGCAAGGAGTGCCAGGATTCCACTGATGAGAGCAAACAAGATGAAGGAACCAGCCCCGTAACGGTATTCTTTACTGCCAAAGGCAATCACAGCTATTGTCGCCACCGTCATGATGTTGAGTACGATTTTCATCGACGTGGTAATACCGAAAATGATAACGGTGACAGGTCCAAACAGGGTAACGGAAAAGGGAATGAAGGTCGTCAGGAATAGCCCGACGAATGTCCAAAGACCCTTTTTCCCGCCCGCAAGGTAGCTGACGGAGCCAAGAAGCAATCCTAGGACGACATAGACGATGAAGAAAACTATCATATTGGTCATTTTTCTCCTTTGAAACGTGCGTGGGTTAGGTTCGAAGTATGCGTGAGTGTAGCACAAATGTTATGGGATGTCAAGGTTTGTGCCTGGGTGTTGGGGGTACAAAAACCCCGCCAGGTGGCGGGAGGGTAGATAAGCTATAAGCCGTAATGGATCCTGGTTCTCTGATCGCCGTCATTGACGACGAGATTGATGCCTTTTTGGGCGGTAATGGTGGTCCACCCAGACTGAGTGTCGATGATTACCTCGGCATTGCCTAAATCGATTATGGCTGGGTCAGATTGGTTGGCCTGGCTGGTTGAGTCAAAAATGGGCTTTTGCCAAGCGTTCTCGAACCTGATAGTGAACTGGGTGGGTAGACCATCTGCTTCGGTCAGAGTACCATCAAAACTACCGTGAGGCTCACTTTGAGGTGGCACATCGTAGCTTGAGAGGCTGTAGTTGATAGCTGCCGCGATGATGCCACTGGCGATAAGACAGATGGTTAGAATGAGGGCAGTGATGCTGGCTATGGTTGTGGGGATTAGAGGCCAGACTAGGCTAAAAACGATTAAGAGTAAAAGTCCGAGACATAAGAAGCCAAAAACTCTGAGGAAATACATGAACCACCAAAATTTGTTTTGATTCTTGGTCTCGGTAACGGTCTGGTTTTGCTGACGTGGGGACATGAGGACCTCCTGAGTGAATTTGAATGTTCATAGGGATTATACCATTGGGAGCACTAAAAACCCCCGATGGATCGGGGGGTGATGAAGATTAGAGGCGGACGTCTAGCCAGGTCACAAAACTGACGGAAATTAGCCAGAAAAAGAACCCAAAAACAGCTACGATAAATATGTTAAAACCTTTTTTAATAAAGTAGGGAGTGGAAATGAAAGTAGAAGGCTCGAGACTGAAGATCTCGGCATGATTGGAATTGATCCAGGTGCCTGACATGGGGTAATCTCTGATCCAGTACATTCCCTGGTTTTCACCAACAGGTGGACCTTCGAAAACAGATTGTTTGGGTTTTTTTCCCTCCTGTCGGAGCTCAAAGTAGGAGGAGCTTTTGAGAGAAAAAGTGCCTTCGAAGGAGCGAGATAAGGTGTAGCCGGAGGTCCAGAAATAGGTTTGGTTTGGACCAACTTCAATTAGTTTTGGCGTATTGGCGGATGAGACGACTTTGTAAGGAACAATGATGCTGATAGCCGTAAAAAAAACAAAGAGAATGACCAAAAGTATGGTTTTCATAGCTAAACTCCTAAGAAACGGATTTTAAGGGGCAAACTGGGGCTATTGTAGCACGGGAGTGGGTTTGATAAATCAAACCCCTACAAATATACGTCCACAGGCATATTTTGTGGTAGAATAGACGAGTCTAAAAGACAGGAAAGGAATTTATGATAAATGAGCAATTCTCAAAAATCAAATGTTATTAATAAGGTAGGAGGTACCACTACGGCGGCGGATAAGCTGTCGGTAATGGATAGGCTGATGGAGGGGGCTTCGAGCTTCCCAGGAGCCTTGAAAAGGGGCCAGAAGGTAGAAGGAACAGTAGCGACCATCAGTAAAAAGATGGTTCTTATTGACATCGGAGCCAAGACCGAAGGGGTGGTGTCCGGTGAAGATCTAGCCGAAGCCTATGACGTTCTCAAGGAACTTAAAGAAGGAGAAAGGGTTAGTGCCTATGTCAAGTTCCCAGAAAATGACCAAGGGCAAATAATTTTGACGCTTAAACAAGCGGCCGATGAAAACCGCTGGTATAAGTACAAGAAGATCATGGAGGAGGAGAAGGAAGTTGACGTGATGGGTCTTGAAGTCAATAAAGGGGGTATGGTGGTCAAGATCGGCGAAATTCGCGGATTTGTGCCGACATCCCAGTTTGGAGAGAAGTTCTTGGGCAATATGGAAGCTTTGCTAAACAAAACTTTCAAGGTTCGAGTGATTGAGGTAGATAAGGACCAAAATAGATTGATATTCTCCGAAAAGCTAGTGTCCGACTTTGAGGCCTTGGCCAAGAAGGGTGAAGCCCTGGAAATGGTCGGTGTCAGTGATAAGTTTGAAGGAACCGTATCGGGGATTATGCCTTTTGGAGTCTTTGTGACCGTCAATGTGCCGATGAAGGGCCAGTCCACGACAGGCGAGAGCGAAGTAGCCAAGGTTGAAGGCTTGATCCATATTTCCGAGATCTCTTGGGAAAAGGTGGAAGACCCTAACGTTATGTTTAAGGTCGGCCAGGAAGTCCACGTCCAAGTGATTGGCATTGATAAAGGGGCGGGTAAGCTAAATCTCTCGATTAAACAAATGTCCGGAGACCCATGGTCTACGGTGGAGACTCATTACGCGATTGGTACCAAGCACAAGGGCAAAGTGGTGAGGATAGCTCCTTACGGAGTCTTTGTA
>JAGVOE010000052.1 GCA_020052895.1 Candidatus Woesebacteria bacterium | reverse complement strand
GGGATCTTTTTCCTGACAGTCGGCCAACTTGCCTGGTAAAGTCATGCCCTCTAGAGCGCCTTTGCGGACGACAGCTTCCCGAGCAGCTCTGGCGGCCATACGAGCCTTGGCGGCCAGAAAGACTTTAGCAATGATGATTTGAGCAGTTTGAGGATGCTCTTCGAGGTACTCTTCAAGCCCCTTCTTGACCACTTGATAAACCGCTGACTGGACTTCGGCGTTGTTGACTTTGGTTTTGGTTTGGGACTCAAACTGAATCTCGGAAGAACTCATCTTGATCCAGATGACACCACTGAGACCCTCTTTAAGATCATCAGGGGTAATGTCTAGATCTTTACCTTTGCCCTTCTTATCTTTATCCGAATCAGTACCGGCGTTGAGATAGTTCTTGAGAACTTTGGAAAGGGCGGCTTTGAAGCCGGTAAGGTGAGTACCGCCGTCGTAAGTATTGATGGTGTTGGCAAAAGACTCGAGATGGTCACTGTAAGTATCGGTGTACTGCATGACTATCTCGACACTAATGGGGACGTTGGCCTCAGTGGTTTCACCAGAGACATAAATTTGCTCGTGAAGGGCTTTTTTATGACGGTTCATGTGCGAAAGAAGAGATTTAATGCCGGACTCAAAGTAAAAGTTGGCTTCCTTATCGGTACGTTCGTCAAATAGATGAATATAGACCCCGGCTACCAGATAGGCCCTCTCCTGGAGCTTAGCTTTGATATTTAAGTAGTTGAAGTCGGTGGTAATTTTGAAGATAGAGTTATCCGGCCAAAAGTGAGTGAAAGTGCCGGACTGGGCAGACAAAAAGTGGTGGTGATACGGGGGAATAATTTCGGTGGCTTTGGCCAAAGGAATCTCCTTGACTGGAAAGTCGGGAGTGCCGACTTTGTAGGACTGAGTAAAGAATTTTTGATCGTGGTTAACGACGACGTTCATTTTGGAAGAAAGAGCATTGACAGCTGAGGCGCCGACTCCGTGAAGACCGCCGGAGGCTTTGTAAGCATTTTCCGAAAATTTACCACCGGCATGGAGCTTGGTCATGGCTACTTCTAAAGCCGATACTCCTGAAGGATGCATGTCGGTAGGTACCCCCCGACCATCATCGGAGACAGAAACAGAGCCGTCTTGATGTAAACAGACAAAGATGTTTTTGGCGAAGTTGCCAATAGCTTCGTCCAGGGAGTTGTCGACGATTTCGATAAGTAAATGGTGAAGGCCTTTTTCGTCGGTACTACCGATGTACATGCCTGGGCGTTTGCGGACTGGCTCGAGGCCTTCAAGGACCGTGATGTCTTTAGCTGTGTATGTCATGCCGGTTTATTCTAATGGTATCAAATGGGGATTACAATATAGATATGTTACCAAAAATTATTGTGGCTGTCGCCTTTCCTCGTTTGGAGTTATTAAAACAGAATGATTTATGGGAAAACCAAGTCTTAAGTTTTGAAGGTAGTGAAGCCAAAGTAGTAGAGTTTAGACGATGGTTGTATACCGGCATCAACGTGACACAGACCAGATCGGAGCTATCTCTTCTGATCTGGAACGCCGATCAACTAAGTCCTGAGTGCCAAGCAGTCTTGCTTAAGCCCATGGAAGAAATGGGTAAAAAGGCCAGACTTATCTTGGTAGTAGAAAACGAAAACCAACTTTCTCCGACCATACTCAGTCGTGGAGTAATTGAGTATCAAGTATATGAGAATCTGGCTCAGGAGAGTCAGTGGTCTGCGGTGCGAAAATGCTGGAGTAGTGGCCCGGCGGCTTGTGTGGCTTTGGCCGATCGAGTGACAAAGGAGGGGGCGGTGGTCATGCTGGAAGAAGTTATTTTGAAGTTGAAGACGAGCCTATCTGACGAGGTGAACAAAAAAAGACTGAGTATCTTGAGTTTGGCGATTGATTGTTTACATGAGCTAAAACAGACAAACATTAACTACAAACTATCTCTAGATAATTTTCTGATAACTTCATGGAGAATGATCAAAAGTTGACGAGCCAAAATTTGTTATAGTTAAGGTATGGATTATCAGGTAAAGGCTTTGCTGGATTTTTTGCTTTCAGCTGGCAGGCTGGATAGTGCCAAGGCCGAGGCCTTGAAGGTAGAGGCTATGACCAGCGGAGTGAGCCTCACCGATCTTCTACTCTCAAAACGAGTGATTACCAAGGAAGATCTGGCCAAAACCAGAGCAAAAGTTTTGGATATTCCCTATTTTTCTGAAAGTAAAATTACCGTCAGCCCTGACGTTTTAGCTTTGATCTCGGTCGACTTGGCCAAGAACTATCAAGTCCTACCCTTGGAACTTGACAAGGCCAAGGGAGTTCTGAGCATGATTATGGTCAAACCGGAGGACCTGGCTACGGTTGATTTTTTTCAAAAAAGAACCGGTTACAAGATTAAAACTTACTTAACTTCGACGGAGAACTTTGATGCTTTAATTGGTAATGTTTACAGTCAGAGTCTGTCAGGAGAGATTTCTGGAGTTTTGAAAAGAGAGAAAGAAAGAAGCGACGAAACCGGTGGGGTTCGACTGGTGACTTCCGACACCATTTCTCAGATCATCAAAGAGCCCAAGATTGTCGAAATTGTCAGAAAAATTTTGGAACACGCCATTCGGTTGCGGGCCTCGGATATTCACATCGAACCGGAAGAAAACATCACTCGAGTGAGATATCGTATTGACGGTATCTTGGAGGAAAAACTAACTTTGGACAAAGGCTATCACGCGGCTTTGGTTTCTAGAATAAAGATTTTGGGTGGTATGAAGATTGATGAGAGGCGAATTCCCCAGGATGGGCGTTTTAACTTTACTTCTGAGTTTGGAGAAGTTGATCTGCGTATTTCTTCACTACCGACGGTAAACGGTGAGAAGATTGTGATGCGTCTTTTAAAAAAATCAGGTCGAGTGCCAACTTTGTCGGAACTGGGTATCCGAGCCAAGGCTTTATCTACTTTGGAGGAAGCGATTAGAATTCCCCATGGCATTATTCTTTCTACCGGACCAACTGGTTCTGGAAAGACGACCACTCTTTACTCCTTATTGACCATGATAAACACCCCTAAGGTCAATATCGTCACCTTGGAGGATCCGGTAGAGTATCAGATGGACGGCGTAAATCAGGTCCAGGTAAATCCCCAGGCGGGGCTAACCTTTGCCTCTGGACTGAGATCTTTTTTACGACAAGATCCAAACATTATCATGGTGGGTGAAATTCGTGATGAAGAGACCACCCAGCTCGCGATTCAAGCTTCTCTAACCGGTCACTTAGTGTTTTCGACGGTCCATACCAACTCAGCAGCCGGGGCTCTCCCCCGTCTATTGGATATGGGAGCCGAGCCATTTTTACTGGCTTCTTCGATAACGGCGGCTATTGGCCAGCGGGTGTTGAGAAAAATTTGTGACAATTGTAAACAGCCAGTAGTGCCGGACCCGGCGATGGTAGCCGACGTGCAAGGGGTTTTGGGTAAGCTTTTGGACGGCTGGATAAAGTCTAATCCGCAAAAATCGGAAGTGGCCAAGAAAAATGGAGTGCCCTTCATGCTCTATAAGGGCATCGGGTGTGAAAAATGCGGCCAGGTCGGATACTTTGGCAGAATTGGTATTTTTGAAGTGTTGCGGGTGACCGAGAAAACAGCCAAGTTTATTATGGAGAGAGCCGATGCGGCGATGATCGAGAAAGCCGCGGTGGATGACGGAATGATTATTATGAAACAAGACGGCTACCTGAAAGCCTTGGATGGAGTATCCACTCTGGAAGAAGTAATTAGAGTAGCCCAAGTCTAATGGAAAATATTAATCTTTTGACTCAAAATTTACTGTCCGCGGCCATAAGGGCCGGCTCTTCGGACATTCACCTGGTAGCCGATAGCTATCCGATCTTGAGAACTATGGGGAAGCTAGCTTCTTTACAGGAAGGTGGTAAGCTGGACTCGGAAACGGTGATGGCTATGATCACCAGTCTCATGACTCCGAACCAGAAAGAGCTTTTTCTAAATAATTTGGAGGTTGATTTTTCCGTGAGTATTCCCGGTAAGGCTAGGTTTAGAGGCAACGCCTATTTTCAAAAGCGCACGCCCAGCTTGTCTTTAAGATTTATCCCGGACAAAGTGCCGACCATTGAGGAGCTAAAACTACCCAGTATTTGTCACTCGTTTGCCAAACTAAAACAGGGTTTTATTCTGGTTACCGGTCCGGCTGGAGTGGGTAAATCAACCACTTTAGCCTCGATTATTGGCGAGATCAACAGTAGTCGTTCGGAGCACATCGTGACCATCGAAGATCCAATCGAGTTTGTTCATGATAATAAAAAGTCGATTGTCAGCCAACGAGAGATAGGAGGAGACACCAAAAGCTGGACCAACGCCCTAAAGTCAGTACTGCGCCAAGATCCAGATATCGTTTACATTGGGGAGATGCGAGACGCAGAGACGATCCAGGCAGCCATGACGGTAGCCGAGACAGGACACCTAGTTTTTGCTACTCTACATACCAACTCAGCTTCACAATCGATCGAGAGAATTGTGGATAGTTTTTCCGAAGAGCAACAGTCTCAAGTGGTCCTGCAGCTATCGATGGTTTTGGAGGCCGTTTTGTCGCAGCGTTTGATCCCGACTTTGGACGGTAAGCAAGTAGTGGCTACTGAAATTTTGATTGCTACTCCAGCGGTAAAAAATAACATTAGGGAAGGCAAAACCTTTCAGATTGATAATGTGATTCAGACTAGTGGCAACCTGGGGATGAAACTGATTGAAAATAGTTTGGCTGAGCTGGTGAATGCTAATGTGATTGATCGAGCGACAGCCCTTGAGTACTCTATTCGACCGTCACTTTTAGATAAATTACTGGGACGAAGATAAGATGAAGTCTTTTCAATACAAAGTTTTGGATAGACAAGGAACGCGTTCCAGCGGGGTGCTGGAAGCAGTTGACGATAAGCAAGCCGCTAATATCTTACGAAGCAAGGGGTTGTTGATTACCGCTTTGTATGAGTCTGACCAGCTAAATTTAGAAGCCTTGACCGGCAGATTTTCTAAACCTAAAGCAGATGAGATTACCAACTTCACCCGCCAGATGGCGACCATGATTGGATCTGGTTTGCCCTTGGTGGAGGCCTTAAAGATACTCAAAGGCCAGTCCGGACCCGGTCTAAAACCAGTCATTGAGAGGATCTTGACTGAGGTAGAAGGGGGCTCGACTTTGGCGGACGCCGTTGACGGGTCCGGTGGTGGCTTTTCTTCGGTCTATGTGGCTATGATTCGAGCCGGTGAGTCGGCTGGAGTTTTGGACCAAGTGATGGCCAAACTGGCCGATACGCTAGATAAGCAGCGGGAGTTTAGAAGTAAAACCAAAGGAGCCATGGTTTATCCAACGATAATTATGATCGCAATGGTGGTGATTGCTTCGATCATGATGGTGTTTGTGGTACCTAAACTGACGGCCATGTACAAGGACTTCGGGGCCGAGCTACCTGGCCCCACCAAAGCCTTGATGGCGGTGAGTGACTTTGCGATCAACTACTGGTTGGTGGTTTTGTTGGTGTTAGCTGGATCAGCGATGGCTTTTTCCAGATGGTCAAAAACTGAGGTGGGTGGCTTAATTGTAGAACAGATAACCTTCAAGATTCCGATCTGGGGAAAGTTGAAAAAGGATGTGGTTTTAACTGAGTTTTCCAGAACTATCAGTGTTCTTTTGGGAGCCGGTATTCCGATTTTGGATGCCTTGAATATCGTAGCTAACACCTTGGGCAGTCGTGTATATGGAGCGGGTATTAAGCAAGCGGCGGTTTTTGTCGAAAAAGGGGTTAGTTTAGCCGAGGCGATTACCAGATTGGAGATATTTCCGCCGATTTTGTCACAGATGATATCCGTGGGTGAGGAGACTGGCAAACTAGACAGCGTTTTGAACAAGTTGTCGGTTTTTTACGAGTCTGAGAGTGAGATTAAGATCAAGGCTTTGACGACGGCGATTGAGCCGTTGATTATGATTCTTATGGGTATTGGTGTGGGTTTCTTGGTGATTGCGGTGATTATGCCTATTTACAACTTGACAAGTCAGTTTTAATAATTCATAGTTATACTCATGATTACCAAATTAAAGGTATATGAATAAAATAAACAAGTACCGAGGCCGTTTTCAGGCAGGTTTTACCTTGATGGAGTTACTGATTGTGATTGGGGTTTTGGGGATTTTGGCGGCTGGCTTACTAGCGGCGATTGATCCCTTTGAACAGCTAAAGAAGGCGAGAGACACGAACAACCGCAGCGCGGCGATTGAGTTTTTGGGGTCATCTCAGAGGTACTACACCACTCATGGCTACCTGCCTTGGTTTAAGCCGGGGGTAGATGTGGGTACTTATGAT
>JAGVOE010000077.1 GCA_020052895.1 Candidatus Woesebacteria bacterium | reverse complement strand
GGTGGCGTATGACGCGGGTGAGAGCCGGGTGGGGACGGACAGAGCGGTAGATGAGCGGGTGGTCCATAAAATAAATGCTTTTAAGCCGGACCTACTTTTTGTCCAGTACAATCCAGTTAAACAGGAGAAGTGGATTGCCGGCCATCTGAGCCGTCTTCAGGCGAGAGTGATCATGGGAGTAGGTGGTACCTTCAATGAGTATCTGGGAGACTTCAAAGCCGCACCAGTTTGGATGGAGAGAGTAGGTCTCAAATGGCTGTGGAGAATGATAGTGGAACCAAAGAGGCTTGGAAGAATTTTTCGGGCGGTGGTGGTTTTCCCTTGGCTAGTTTTTGTTAGGAGTTTGAGGAGGTAAAAAAATCACCCTGAATTGTATTCAAGGTGGTATTAGTTGGTGATACTTATTTATCGCGCTCGATTATTTTTTGTTCCCCGCGACGAAGGCGGATTATGTTAAGAAGGATTAAGGCGATCAATGCTATGGAAAATAGGATAACGATCCAGTTACCGATATAACTTCCATAAGCCAAACCGAGAAGGGCGAGACCGCCGCCGGTGGCAGGAATTGTGGGGGGCCATACATAGTTTTCTCCTTTTGTTTTTTTAAGTTTCTCGCCATTCTTCCGGTCCGTCGGCAAACGATAACCAGTAAGACCAGATGCGTTGAACACTGTGTAGAAGGCCATAGAATTCTTCCGGAAGAAACAGGGCTCGGATAGTGACGTCAGTCAGGGTTAGATTATTAACGTACTTGAGACGGTACATCCTATCTGACCAGAATAGTACCACAATTATCCAGAGTAGGGGGTTCCAAACAAAAGTGGTTCCGGCTATGACTAGGTAGGTGGCGATGGCCGCAAAGGTCACCTGTTGAGTCAGAAGAACGGAAAAAGAAGCATGACCCAAGATATCGCGGCGAGTAATTTGGTTCCAGCCTTTTTGTCTCAAAGTATCAACGTGGGAACGTGCCCAGCGAATCCGTTGATGCCAGTGCACAGCAAATGACAGAGGTACGTCGGTCCAGGAATGCATCTTAGTGCCGACTGTCACCTTCCAGCCAAGTTCTTTGAGTGAGAGGGTGAGTTCGTAATCTTCGATAAGACTTCTTTGGTCATAGAACTGTCTGTTTTTCCGCATATCGGCGACTTTTTAGAGCGCAATTTTTCGATAAACGACACAAGAGCCGGCCAATATTTGGAGATCTTCGGGGTGTTCGACACGCCTAGAATCGGCCGAGGCGTATTCCAGTTTTTGTAACTGCCAGATAATCTTTTGTTCGAAGGTGGCGTCTTTAGGTAGTGGGGTAAGATGGGTTAGAGCACAGACGGCTCCCAGTCTTGAATCGGCAGAAAGTGCGTAAAGCTTCGGTGATAACATTGGGAGCGGCGATGGTGTCGGCGTCCATGACCATGACATACTCGGCGTCTTGACAAAAAGCTTTGATGGCTTGATTGAGTGCGCCGCCCTTTCGAGCTTCATTAACAAGGGTACGAAAAACACTTAGATTGGGAACCGTCTCTTGTCTGCTCTTCGCAATCTGATAAGTGTAGTCGGTATTGTTATCCACTGCAACAACGATTTTCTTGTTCGGATACGTTTGTTGATCGGCAGAGCGAATGGCTCTAACAATGTTTTTTTGCTCGTTCCAGGCAGGAATAAGGATAGTGACTTTAGGGAATGACATCGATGCCCTCCAAGGATAAGAAGATGATGAGGCGCTGTAAATTGGTGCCCCAAGGAGTACAGGTAATCAACATCAGATCGTTCCGGTTATTGGACTTGGCCACCAAATCATGATTGCCGGCCACAGTCCACAAGTCGGCCGGATTGATGATTAGTGTTTCGATGACTTTATAGGTGAGTCGATAACCGGGGCTCATAATGTTCGCCTGGTCACCGACGATGAGATTATCGAGATCGGTAAAGACTTTGGGACTTGAACACCACTGCCGGTGACCATAAATGATACTAACTCCGGGAAGTCCGATATCGGCGCTCCAGTTGGGAATTAATAGAGGATTTTCGGCCGGCTCGGTAAAAGTCGGGCCATTGGCAGAATCAATTTCGCTGGCCAAATCCAGCCTTGAATTGAGGTTGATAGCCGGTATTTCTAGCCAAACAAGCCCATTGGCGACATCTGAACTCGAAACTTGAGAGTGTGAGGGAGTGTTTGTGGGGACCGGAATAGGTGTGTTTTGGATATGTTGAGTAGAGATTAACGTAGCTGTGTCATGTCGGACTTGATCCGGAATGACAAAATAGACAAAACTTAAATATGTGGCAAGACACAGCAAAATAAGAAGCAGAATACGGCGATAGGACATACAACCTCCTTGACATGGATGGGTTTAATTTTCAGGGTACAGCAAGGTATTTGCTTTCCCAGTATCTTACCACAGCGGAGGGAGAACTACTTACTTATAGGATTGATGCCGAGCATCCACAAGACCGACTCTTTCTTGTAGCGGCGGTCACCACGAGAGTTGATGCGGATGGCGGGGAGCTTGCCTCGCTTGCCCCAGCGTTTGATGGTCAGAGTAGAGACGCGCAGGAGCTGAGCCACCTCGGAAACCGTGAGTAGGTCGGGTAGATTGTTAAGGTCTAAGTTCTTTTTATTGTTATTGTTGTCCATTGATATACAAATTACCAGAAAGAATATGGTTAGTCAATGGGCTTTTGGGGAATTTGTGTGGTAGAATTTCGCCAGCATCATCGCAGGAACATTAAATCATTTTGGAGGCTGGTCTTGAACACCAATTTCACCGCAGACGGAAGATATAAGTTTGTTCGAGTTACGCCGACGATGGGGGAAAGAGAGTTTGCGGCCGGAAGGCCCAGAATCAATCCTTCGCTGGTAATCGAAGCTTTTGTTTCTGTCGCTGTAGGATCAAGCAAAATCCCAGTGAAAATTCTTCATCCCGATCGGGATGAGTGGGTTTCGCTACCGATCTCAGAGTATGGAAAAACCATGGTCAGATGGGCCGGTAAGAATTCTCCCGTAGTGGGAGATCGAGATGAGTACGGTAACCTGACTGTAAAAATTTCAGAACAGTGCGCTCTGGAGGTGATTTTTAACACAACAGATGGTAACAAAAAAGGCGCTCATGGAAAGAAAATAATTTATGTGGTGAACTAATCAAATACAAAAACCCGCTCTGGAGAGCGGGTTTTTCTTGGCGAATGAAAATTCAAGAGGCGGGCGGGCGCGAGGCCCGCCCCTACGGGATTACTTCAATTCGATCCATTCGAGTACTCAGGATTTCGTCAAGATTACTTGAGCTCAACCTTCGCACCGGCGGCCTCAAGTTTGACCTTGGCGGCTTCGGCATCTTCTTTCTTGGCACCTTCAAGAATGGTGGCTGGAGCTTTCTCCACCAGGTTCTTGGCTTCGACCAGACCGAGGTCTGTTTTTAGCTCACGAACGGCTTTGATAACGGCGATTTTGTTGGCACCGGCATCGGTGACGACAACATCGAACTCGGTCTTTTCCTCAGCAGGAGCGGCGGCGACGGTGGCAACAGCAGCGGAAGCGACTGGAGCGGCAGAGACACCGAATTTTTCCTCTAAGGCTTTGACGAGTTCGGCGACTTCAAGGACGGAGAGTTCGCTAACTTGGTCAACCAGTTTTGTGACTTTTTCGGACATGTTTTTTATGATATTTAATAATTTGCGAGACTTGTTATGTGCGGGCAGGCGCAAGGCCAGCCCCTACGTGTTTATACTGATAACTTGGCTCTAAGAGCCTCGAGACCGTAGACGAAGTTTTGGATGGGAGCTTGAAGCTGGCGAACAAGAGCTTGCGCCGGAGCTTGGAGCTGGGCCAGGAGAGAAGAAAGAAGCTGTTCTCGACTGGGGAGCTTGGAAAGAGCTTTGATCTCGAGGATGGTAATGACCTGGCCATCCATAAGACCGGTTTTGATCTTAAGCTTATCGTGATCCTCAGCAAACTTGGAGACGATCTTGGCGGCCGAGACGGCGTCTGGACTAAAAAGAACGGCCGTGGGTCCACGTAAAACGTCTGCGATATCACGCGGTAAACCATCTGGAAACTTATCGTTGAGAGCGAGGCGGACGAGATTATTCTTGGTGACCAGGAAAATGCCTCCAGCCTGGCTAGTTTCGGCTCGAAGCTGATTTTGCTCAGATACCGTCAGGCCGGCGTATTCGGTGAGAATGACGGCTGAGGAGTCCTGAAGATTTTTGGTAATCTCGGCTAGCTGATGAATGTTTTTTTGACTGGGCATGTACTTTAAGAGTTATTGGTTACTGGTTGTTAGTTCTGCGTGCGGCGTAAAAAAGGCACGTACTCAAGACGTGCAAAACAGTTTCTGCTCTGCTAGGGGCTTATTGGTATGCCTTAGGTCTTGGAACTAGGGGAATTATATATGGTAAGATAGTCGCTGTAAAGTACCTAAAAATCTTAATCTGGAGGAGACATGATACAAATTCCTGAGGTAAGTCAGGCACTTTGGAAACAATTACAGATTGGCCCCGTGGACATGCCCTATTTTGAAGCTTGGCAAGCCCATGACGTTAAAGCCTTGTTTGATATGGGTCTCATAGAGTTCAAGCCTTCAAAAAAACCGACACCGGCCATTTATGTGATTCTTTCGACCAAAGGGATCCGACTGAAGAATTCGATGGCCTGGAATGATTTTTGGTCGAATATATGGTCGAATATATAAAAAAATAGCCCCGACGAGAGTTGGGGCATTTTATACCCTAGATGTGTGTATTATGGGGAAAGTGATATAATTCGGGAGGTTGTACGTTGACATTCAAAAATTGATAAGGAGGTAACAATGGACACAAAAATGAGAGATGAGCGTCATGCTGAGATGCGCGCCGCGGCACAGAATCGACCTACTCAAACTATTCCGGTTTCCCCGATTTTTGCGCCTGCGCGGGCTACGGTGTCTTCCAAGTCTAAGAGGTTTGATTTCCTCAAGAAGATTGAGAAGAAATGGTACTGGATTGGTGGCGGGGCGATCGTCTTGATCGTGCTTGCACTATATTTATTGGGCAGGCACGGGGGCCTGCCCCTACGGAAGGGTGACGGAGGAGCGACCCCGTACGATTTTACGGCTCAACCCAGCTTTGTCGATTCGGCACCGACCTACGACCCAGCCTTGGACCTTACCCCGCAGACGTTAGAACAATTCCAATCGTTGCCTCTTGAGGCACCACCGATAGCCCCGCCTGAGAATCCACTTAATTTCAAGGGTAGTATCGAATCTCGTGGATTTTTGGGTAAAGTACAGAGTTTGATCTTTGTTATCGGGCTCGGAGTATTGATGTCACTGATTGGTGACATCATCTACCGCGAACAATGGCTGGATGGAGTTGTCGCTGTAGCAATGACGATTATGGCAATTGCTATAGTGTTGCCTGATGTGGGGATCGCTTGGGTAGGGGTGATTCTCTTTC
>JAGVOE010000006.1 GCA_020052895.1 Candidatus Woesebacteria bacterium | reverse complement strand
CTAGAGGGTTTTGAAAACCTAAAGGCAGTGTGTTGACAAAGTTGGTAATGCCTGTAAGTTTGGCAGCTTTCTTAATTCCAAGTTTGGTTTTCTTTTTGTCGATATCGCCAAACCGGATGTTGTCCTCGACGGAGAATGGGTACTGAGCAAAATCTTGAAACAGGGCCGAGATACTGTGCCGATAATTTTTTATATTGAAGTCAGTGATATTCCGACCATTTAAGAGAATTTCACCCTTTTGGGGCTGATAAAAGCGACAAATTAGTTTAATAAGAGTAGTTTTGCCAGCCCCATTTTCACCGACAATGGCAATATTCTCTTGGGGGCCCACCTTAAAGTTAACTCCTTTGAGAATCCAGTGGGGAGAGTGATCATACTTAAACCAAACATCACGAAATTCGATGCCTTGTGTAAGAGTAGCTGGTATTGGTGTTCCAATGGTCTGGTTTTCCTCGGGTAGAGACATAAACTTTTGGTAGTCGGTGATAAAAAGGTAGTTTTGAAAAACATCGTTAGCTTGCCTAATTAGTCGGCTGATGTTGGTGATGAATCTTTCGATGGCGCTACTGGTGATTTGAGCAGTACCCAAGGTGAGAACCTGAAGAATGGCTAGATAATAGAGATAGAGCCTGGTACCGGTTTGGAAAATAGCCATTGGTAGCTGGGAAATCTGGCGCTTTTTGGCATACTTGATGCTAATGGATCGACGTCGTTCAAAATTTTCGTTGGCCATTTTAACGCGGCGGTTAAGAAGAACTTCCACATGACCAAGAATTTTATTTTCATACAAGTAACGGCCTTTGATAGCGAAATCTTCCAAGGCAGACCAGATACGCCATTTGGGGGCAAACTCGGTGCTGAGAGCATGCCATTCTTTGGACGCATTAGGTGGTTTTGGCTGAGTTGATCATGTGAATAGGGTAAGTTTTATTATAATAGGGATAACCATGAATAAAATAGGCTTTAGTTCGATGACGAAGATCTTGGATAAGTATGAGATAGACGAATCAAAGCAAAAAAGAATTAGTCGAGAGTGGCAGGACTATGCTTACCGCTTGGCGGTAGCCCTGAATGATACGGCCCATACGGCCATTTATATGAGAGTGGTTAAGAGTACGCCGAGAGATCAGGTGGAAAAAGCCAAAAACTTCGTTATGGACGCTGGAGCCAGAAGTAAGGGAAAAATGTTTATGTGGAAACTGAAACAGGTTAAGGAGGATGCTAGAATGAATAAGACATGAGAGATAAGATTTCGCTGCATCAGTATGTGTTGTTTGGATCCTTGGCCTTGTTAGTTTTGGGAAAAGTATTTTCCGGAAACTTTACCTTTGATCTGAGACTACTTTGGTGGCTTTTGGGAGCGGTGGTGGGATTTTTGTTTGTTTTTACTGATCGTTTTGTATATAGCTTTTTGATGAAACCAGATGAAGCTTTGGGGACGAGGCTGAAGGATTTATTTGTCGGGAAAAAATTTGATGAGGGATTAATTTTGCTTCTTAATGAAAGACATGAACAGAAAGAACTGGTGATGAGAAGTTTTCTTTTTGTAGTCGTATGGATAGTAATGGCCATCCTGACCCTAACCAGTATTATCAGTCCGTTTGGGAGAGGCTTTATGCTAGGAATAGGGATTCATCTAGTGTTTGACTTGATTTTTGATTACTTTTGGAATAAAGAGAGATTCGAACAGTGGTTTTGGCAGATAAAGAGGGTAGTGAGCCTGGAAGAAAAACGATGGTTCGTGATAGTGGTAACTATGGTGTTTGTTTTACTGGCCTTCAGATTTTAGGGTTTGACAAGGGCATACCACGGGGGGTATATTTAAAGAACTCAAGAACTCAAGAACTCAAGAACTCAAGAACTCAAGACAATATGAATATAGATGAAAAGAAAAAATTGCAGGTGGCGCTGAAAAGAATCCAGGGGCAGGTGGGGGGGGTTGAAAAGATGATCTCGGAGGATAAGAAGTGCGAGGCGGTGGTGACTCAGGTGGTAGCGTCGATGAGCTCACTTAAGAGTGTCGCCAAAGCTCTACTTGCGGATGCTGTCGATAGTTGTAATAAAGAAGAATACGCTAAACTACTAAAGAGATACCTTTAATTAACATTTACAAATAAAAATATATGAGTGTAGCCAGATTTACAGACCAAAACTTTGACGAGGAAGTACTTAAGTCGGACAGCCCAGTGCTAGTTGATTTTTATGCTGACTGGTGCGGGCCATGTCGACTAGTGTCTCCAATAGTGGACGAGCTAGCCGTGACATACGAAAGTAAAATTATGGTGGGGAAAGTAGATGTAGATGCCAACTCAAAGGTAGCTGGAGACTATGGAGTAATGAGTATTCCAACGGTAATCCTTTTCTTAAAAGGTAAAGAAGTTGCTCGTCAAGTAGGTTTTGGGGGCAAAGATGCTTATGTGCAGATGATTGAAAAGGTTACTAAATAATCTTCGAGATGGTTCGAAGTCCGCAAAAACCGTACTCGGATCTCCCGCAAGCGGGTTCCCGCCTGCGTGCGGTTGTTTGCTAGACTTCTGCACCATTGTCAAAACTTAAATAAAAAATGATATTGGAAGATAAAAAATGGGATGTGGTGATTATTGGAGGTGGGCCGAGTGGGTACACAGCGGCTTTGTATTTGTCACGAGCGACGCTTTCGGTATTAGTCTTAGCCGGAGTACAGGCCGGAGGACAGCTGATGAATACGACCGAGGTAGAAAATTTTCCTGGTTTTAAAGATGGGGTGTTGGGTCCGGATTTGATGATGGACATGGAGGCTCAAGCTAAAAAGTTTGGAGCAGAGGTGCGCTATGAAAACGTGACGAAAGTAGAGTTGAACGGGGAAATAAAGAAAGTTTGGGTAGGAGATTCTGAATTTTTGGCTAAAGCCATTATTATCTCGACTGGAGCGTCTTCAAAAATGTTGGGGTTGGGAGAGGAAAAATTCATGGGTCGGGGTGTCAGTACTTGTGCGGTTTGCGATGCAGCTTTTTTTCGAGATAAGGTGACGGCGGTGGTGGGCGGCGGTGACGCGGCCATGGAGGACGCTTTGGCTCTAGCTAAGTATGCCAAAGAAGTTTATCTGATTCATCGTCGCGATGAACTCAAGGCCAGTAAGATAATGCAAGAGAGGATAAAAGCAAATTCTAAAATCAAAATAATTTGGAGTAGTGAGGTGGTCGGGGTTAGTGGTGATGAGAAGCTAAAAACTCTAAAAATCAAAAACTCTAAGGTCGACACGGGGGTCGACCCCTACACGACGATGGAGGTTGATGGGCTATTTTTGGCGATCGGGCATTTTCCGGCAACAGAATTATTTAAGGGTCAAGTGGATTTGGATGAGAAGGGATTTTTAAAAACAGGGATTACCTTTGGGAACGAGAAGGTTTGGCTGGAAGGCTATCCGACCATGACCTCGATAGACGGAGTCTTTGGTGCTGGAGATGTGGTGGACTTTAAGTATAAACAGGCCATTACGGCCGCCGGCATGGGTTGCCAAGCCGCTCTTGACGCCGAGAAGTATTTAACCGGGCATACTCAAAGCTACTGAAATGAAGATACGGGAGCAAATATATAAAGCGATCGAAGGGGTCTATGGACAGCAAAACTTTTCGGTAGAACACCCCGGTGATGAAAGACGAGGTGATTATGCTTCAAACATCGCTATGGTGATGGCCAAAGAACTAGGAAAGAGTCCACGGGACCTGGCTCAAGAAGTGGTAGTAAGACTGACGAAAGACGAAAGACTAATGGAGATAGTGGAAAAAATGGAGGTAGCCGGACCTGGGTTTATCAACTTTTGGATTCGGGATGGAGTGCTAGTGGATGGCTTGAGAGAGATGTTGAAGAGTGGTAATCATTGTCTAGACTCCGACTTTATGTCTGGTAAAAAAGTGCTGGTAGAGTACTCCTCACCTAATATTGCCAAGAGATTTTCGGTGGGACACTTGAGATCGACTATTATCGGCCAAGCTTTGTTTAATCTTTATAGACATAGCGGGGCGGAGGTAACTAGTGACAATCATCTAGGAGATTGGGGAACACAGTTTGGGATGATAATTGCAGCGGTGGAAGAAAAGAAACTGGAAGTGTCTAAAATGAGAGTGTCAGATCTTGAGGTCATTTATATAGAGTTTAATAAGCAGATCGAGGAGGAACCTGAATTGAAAGATAAGGCGAGAGAGGCGTTTGTAAGATTGGAGAGTGGTGATGAATCTGCAAGAAAGATATGGAAAGCATGTATCGAAGTTTCGATGAAAGAATTTGAGGCAATCTATGAAAAGCTGGAAGTAAGCTTTGAACATCAGTATGGGGAAAGCTCTTACGAAAAAATGATGCCGGTGATTATTGAAGAAGCAATGGAGACCGGGGTAGCAGTTGAGGGTGAAGGCGGGGCATTGATCGTAAAGTTTGAGAGAGATGGAAAAGAGTTTATGCCGCCGGCCATGCTCAGAAAGTCGGATGGGACTACCACTTACTTTACTCGTGACCTAGCTACTATTCGGAAGAGATTGGATGAGCCAGACTTAAAGTCTGATCTTTATGTGTATGAGGTGGGGTCGGAACAGACACCGCACTTTCGCCAAGTATTTGAAGCGGCAAGACGGCTGTGGGAAGACGCCAAGACGGTGGAGTTTAAACATGTGGCTCATGGACTAATGACGGTAGGTGGGGAAAAAATGAGCACTAGAAAAGGCACCAACATTAAGCTGGAAGACTTGATTTTTCGAGCCGGTGAAGAGGCCAGACAGAGAGCCAAAGAGGAAGTAGCCGAAGATAATGCCGAGAAAATAGGGCTGGGCGCGATGAAGTACAACGAGCTGAGAAGGTCGCCAGAGATTAACTTTGAGTTTAAATGGGAAGAAGCATTGAGTATGGAAGGAAACAGTGGGCCTTACTTGCAGTATGTCTATGTGAGAACGAAAGGGATACTCAAGAACTCTAGAACTCAAGAACTCAAGAACTCAAGAAATTTTAGGCTGAATGAGGATGAGAGAAGGTTAGCTAGCTGGCTGGTGCTGAGAGTTGGTGGAGGAGAAATGGTAGAGAGCGCGGCCAAAAACTTTGCGCCGCACCTGGTTTGCCAGACGCTTTTTGAACTGTCACAAAAATTTAATAGTTTTTACGATCGAAACAGAGTGATTGGGGTGAAGGAACAAGACCTAAGATTGCTTTTGGTGGCGGTGACGAGGCTAGCGATAAAGAATGGCTTAGAAATTCTGGGAATTGAGACAGTAGAAAAGATGTAGTGACTGGTAGAATAGAATCATGGCCAGCAGACTTGACGAAATCTTAAAAGAAAGAGCAAAGAAGATTGAAACCCTGAAATTGATGGGGATTGAGTTGTATCCGGCCAGATCAGAGAAAGAAGCCGAAAACCAAGAGGTTGTAGAAAATTTTGAGAAGTATGAAGGAAGAAAAATAACTTTGGCCGGTAGACTGATGGCTTGGAGAGAGCATGGAAAATTGATTTTTGGCCAGATTCAAGATCAGACGGGAAGAATCCAACTTTTTATTCGAGCTGATGAGATGAAGCCGACGGACAAGGAAAGCCAGGGTTTGGGGTTTGCTGATCTAGAACTTCTGGATATTGGAGACTTTGTGCAAGCCGCAGGAACAATCGTGAAGACCAGAACCGGTGAGGTATCGTTACAAGTGAAGGAGATTAAGCTTCTAACCAAGTCTAGGCTACCCTTGCCAGATAAATGGATGGGGATTACGGATCCTGATGAAGCTTTTCGTAAAAGATATCTGGATCTTTTGATGAATCCCGAAAAAATAAGAAGATTTGAGAGAAAGGCTAAGTTTTGGGAGGTGACCAGAAGTTATTTGAAGGAACAGGGGTTTATTGAGGTGGAGACACCGATACTGGAAAGCGTCACCGGAGGGGCTGATGCCAAACCCTTTACCACCCATATGAATGCGATTGATCAAGATTTCTTTCTGAGAATATCAACCGAACTCTACCAAAAAAGATTGATAGGAGCCGGCTTTGAAAAAATTTATACTATTGGGCCAAACTTCCGCAATGAGGGTATGGACGATGAACATCTCCCGGAGTTTTACCAGTGTGAGTGGTACTGGGCCTTTGCGGATTACCGAGACAATATGGAGCTGGTAAAGAATTTGTTTAGATATGTAGCCAGAGAAGTGTACGATAAGACCAAGTTCGTCAGTCGAGAGATGGAGTTTGATTTGGCGAGTGACTGGACGGAGATCGATTATGTTGAGATTATT
>JAGVOE010000019.1 GCA_020052895.1 Candidatus Woesebacteria bacterium | reverse complement strand
CAGAGGTGAATCTTTTTCAGTCATAGTTTATGATGATACTATCTCATGAAACCCAAAAGATCAACGCTTCGTTTATTACTACTGTCCGGCTTTCTGATTCTTTCCTATCAGGCTTATCATTATGCCTACCTTGCTCTGGATTTATCAATTAGTCGCGCCCTTCAAAGCCTGCATCAGCCCTTATTTTCCTTGGTCATGAATCTGGTGAGCGAAATCGGAGATGATTTTTACCCATGGCTAGTCGGCGGCCTGGTGGTGGTGACCTTGATTTATTACCAAGCCAAAACCGAGGCCATTAAGGTTGCTGGCCTAACTCTTTTAAGTGCCCTTACCGGTAGCATCGTTAAGCTGTTAGTTCATCGTCCTCGCCCGGACACCGATCTGGTTCAGATACAAGAGCTGGTTACCGGCCAAAGCTTTCCTAGCCTACACGTCCTAGTCTTTACCGTTTTCTTTGGCTATCTGCTGTTTTTATCGGCCTCTCAGATCAAAAAAACCTGGCTCAGGCTAGTTCTTGTTTCGCTTTTTTCTTTTCTAATTCTAAGTATCGGTCTATCCCGAATTTATCTCGGCGCCCACTGGGCCAGTGATGTTCTGGGGGGCTACTTGCTGGGGGCGTTTTTTATTAGCTATATAATATAGCCATGCCTAAGGACAAATTTGCCGCTGTTTGGATTTCTCACACCTCCATCTCGGACTACCTTCACTGTCCCCGTTCTTATTATCTAAAGAATATTTACAAGGATAAGTCCACCGGCAACAAAATTCAGATTACCAGTCCCGCCCTGGCTCTGGGTTCGGCTGTCCATGGTGTGATCGAGTCACTTTCCAGCATTCCTACCGAGACTCGTTTTGAACACTCGTTGATTTTAAAGTTTGATGAGCTCTGGGAGCAGTATCACGGTAAAAAAGGCGGCTTTCGAGACCTAGACCAAGAGCATCAGTTCAAAGAACGCGGCAAAGCTATGCTCCGAAAAGTCATGGATCACCCCGGCCCGCTCAAAAATCTTTCGGTCAAGATCAAAGAAGCGCTGCCTTACTACTGGATCTCCGAAGCTGAAGAAATCATTCTCTGTGGCAAGCTAGACTGGCTAGAGTATTTACCGGAAACAGACAGTGTGCACATTATCGATTTTAAGACTAGCCGCAAAGAAGAGAGCGACGATTCACTTCAGCTCCCAATCTATCACCTCTTGGTTCACAACTGCCAAAAAAGACCGGTGTCCAAAGTCTCTTACTGGTACCTAGAGCTTAGTCATAAGTTGCAAGAAAAAAAGTTACCGGACATTCGCGAAGCCCATACCAAAGTTTTGGAGATCGGTCGAAAGATAAAGCTATCTCGAAAACTAGCTAAGTTTTCCTGCCCTCAGGGCGCCGATGGCTGTCCTTGGTGTCAGCCGTTGGAAGACGTTATTAGTGGTAAAGGCGAATTTGTCGGTCTTCTCAACCGTCGCGATACTTACATCCTGAGCCAAGAATCTCCTCCTAGCCCTGAAGATCTGGAGGATAGTTTCCTTATCTAGCCTCTTTATTTTAGTACGCCGCCATGGCCACTGCAAAGCCATTTTGGGCGTAGACACAGCCCCAGACATACTCGCCACCCGCCAGCAAAGATCGGTGCCCCAGAGCTCCTTCCCAACCACTGACGGTGGCTAAGGGAGAGTCATAGCCGGCGGCCAGGTACTCACTAATGTTGTACTTCTCTGAGATCCATTTGAGATCATTTCTTTCCAGCACCGGTACAAATCCGGCGTGACCATCCAGCTTCCCAAGCTCCAAAAGCTGATTGAGGCGAATGGAGGCAATGGTGCAAAGCTCGTCTCGCTGACGCAGTGGGTTGACTCCGAGCTCCACCCTTCTCTGGTTAACTGCTTCCCACAGCTCTGGTCCACTCCAGACCTTCTTTTTGGCCACCGGTACTATTTTGCGAGGGGTCACTAAGATGACGTAAACACTTACAGTACCTTCTTCATTTTTGACAGCTACTCCGGCCTCCTTAAAGTTGGGATGTAGTAGTGAGCTCTTGAGAGTTTCATCATCTTGCCAGGCTTGAATGGGGTCCGTGGTTTTGAAAACCTCCAGTAGGAGTAAGTCTCCAATCAGGGATGCCTCATAACCGGCGTTTTTGACCACCGCTTCTCTGGTGATACCGGTGGCCGAGCCATCGTAGTCGTTATCAGTCTGAATGACAGATAGACGGCTTCTGGCCGCCTTACTCAGTTTCTCGTTGATTACTATCTTGGTGAGACCAATCGTTTCTCGGGCTTCATTGATCTGCTCTAAGACGTTTTCGCTGGTCCAGTCGGGCAAAAACTGGGTGTTACTTCGTTCGAGATAAATTCTCTGAGACACCTCCTCACCAATTTTTTGAATCGGAATATTTTGATAGCCATAATAAATAATGGTCAGGGCCACAATCCACAGAATTAGTTTCTTGATGATTTTCACTTGTTTCAGTATAAAATACTTTTTGCTATTCTGTGTATACTGGCCTTATGAACATCATATTCAATCCGCAAAAACTAAATATCTCGGATCAATTTAAAAAACGGATCCAAACCAAGTTTGATCAGGGATTGGGTAAAATGCTAAAAAATTACCAAGAAGATCTCAAGGTGGCCTCTCTGTCTATTGAGAAAGTCACTCGTTCCGGCTACGAAATTAAGTTTGATATGAATCT
>JAGVOE010000017.1 GCA_020052895.1 Candidatus Woesebacteria bacterium | reverse complement strand
TAGAGGAGTATAAGGGCAACCGTGATAATGATTATATATTCTATAGGTCTTTAAGTCAAGGTTGGTGAGCGGAGGAGGCTAGTTTGTAGTAAAATAATCAGGTTATGAAAACAAAGACAACCGAACCAAAACCGACCAAGGGTGTCGTACATCAGTACGAGCTCGTTGTCATCTATCCAACTACTGAGAATGAGATCGGAGTGGAAAAAGCTATCACCGAGAAGTGCAAAAAGAGAGCTCTTAAGGTAGAAAGTGTGGATAAATGGGGCACGAAAACCTTGGGCTACGAAATTAAAAAACAAAGTCGAGGCTACTACCTAAAGCTGGTAATTGAAGGCGAGGCCGAGACCATAAAACTGCTGGAAAAGGATTTGCAGATGGACGATAAAATGTTAAGATTTCTAATCATCAGGATTTAAATATTTTATGAGCACAAGAAGTTTGAACAGAGTGACCCTAATTGGAAATTTGACCCGAGATCCGGAATTAAAGTACACTCCGCAAGGATCGGGAGTTTGTACCTTTAGTCTGGCCACCAACCGTGAGTGGACGGACTCTTCCGGCCAAAAACAGGAGGGGGTAGAGTTCCACCGCATCGTGGCCTGGGGAAAGCTGGGGGAGATTTGCAGTCAGCTTTTGGTCAAAGGTCAGAAGGCTTTTGTAGAAGGTCGATTGCAGACCAGAGCTTGGAAGACTCAAGACGGAAACGATCGCCAGGTCACCGAGGTAGTTATCGAAGAGATGATTGCTTTAAATACACCGAGAGGTTCCTCTGAAGGCTACGAGCCCCGGGTGGTGAGTGACTCATCTAGTGAGCCGGCTCCTTCGACTAGCTCAGAGCAGGTCTCGCCCGCCGAAGAGGTATTTTCGGCTGAGGAAAACTCGTCTGACAAGACGGCTTCAGACGAAATTCCATTTTAAATTAAAAACAGACCATGATTAAAAAAACTAAAAAAATTCGAAAGTCACACAAACCATGTCCTTTTTGTGTCAAGAAAGTTGATCCGGTTTACTCGGATCTCGAGTCTCTCTCGGTAGGTATTTCAGTCAAGAAAAGAATCGTTTCTCGCTGGACCACTGGTGTATGTGAAAAACATCAGCTAAGACTGGCTCGCGCAATTAAGCGCGCCAGACACCTGGCTTTGTTGCCGTTTGTAGACAAGATTTAATGATGAAACTACCTGCCGTTAGACGATACTTAATCGGTCTATCTTTGTTGGCGGCTGTCGCCTATGGCGGTTATGAAGTTGGCGTCAGAAGGACGGTAAGTGAGTACCAGGGAAGCTCGATGGTAAATACTCGAGTCATGAACGAGGTCTTGTCCAGACTCAAAAAAGACTATTTAAAGCCGGAGGATATCAAGAGTGACGAGCTAATGTACGGGGCGGCTCAAGGAATGACGGCCTCACTCAAGGATCCCTACACTTCCTTTTATCCACCAGCTGAGAACACGAGATCCAAGGAGGACTTACAAGGAGAGTTTGGCGGCGTGGGTATTCAGCTGGGTTTTATCGACAAGACTTTGGCCGTAATTTCGCCTCTAAAAGACAGTCCGGCGATGAAGGCCGGTATTCGGGCCGGTGACTTGATCTTGAAGATTATCGATGAGAGAAAAAATGTAGCCAAAGATACTCGAAATATCAGTATTGATGAAGCAGTTAGTTTGATTAGAGGTGAAAAGGGGACAGAGGTGAAGCTAAGTATTTATCGAGAAGGTGATAAACAAACACAGGAGGTGGCTTTGGTGCGCGACTTGATCAACGTTCCCTCGACCGAGCTGAGCTGGCTGGATAACGGCCAGGTGGCCCACATTCGAGTGAACAAGTTTGGTGAACAAACACTGACAGAGTGGGAAACTATCGTAAATGAAGTGGTAGCTAAAGGAGCTAAAGGAGTAATTTTGGATGTCCGTAATAATCCAGGAGGCTATTTACAAAGGGCGGTGGATCTCGGCAGTGAGTTTATCCCTGACGGGATAATCGTGAAGCAGAAAGATCGAAATAAGACCGAGACCCAAGGAGTGGATCGTAAGGGTAAATTAATTGGAATGCCTTTGGTAGTGCTAATAAACAGAGGCTCGGCTTCAGCGGCCGAAATTTTGGCTGGCGCACTGAGTGAGAGATTGGGTATCAAGCTAGTTGGAGAAAAAAGCTTTGGCAAAGGCACGGTCCAAGAAGCTCAGGACATAGGAGACGGCTCATCGGTGCACATCACGGTGGCGGAGTGGCTGCTTCCTTCGGGGAGAAATATTCACGGCAATGGCTTGGAGCCAGACGTAGAAGTGATTTATGAGTATGATGAAAAAAATCCCCAGGCGGATAATCAACTGGACAAGGCTTTGGAGGTTTTGAAGAGTTTGGGAAGTTCGGTGGCGGTGGTGAAGAAGTAGAAAAAACTCAAAAAATCAAAAACTCAAATAAAAAGCCCCCGCAGTGCGGGGGTGGTGAGAACAAAAGAAGTTATTTATTGCGGTGGGCGGAGATGAAGGCATTGACGGCTGAGATGACAATGGCGGCCAGGATCTCGTCTAAGAGTCCGGGAATTAGAGTACCCACAAGTAAAGCCGTGCCGATGGAAATGAGCATGACGAAGAAGGCTGCCCAGCTGAAGCCTCGCTTTTTTGGGGAAAGAATTTTGATCGCTTTCCGAAGTTTCATTTCTTCAAAAGACCCCTTTTCAATGGCCTCTCTTGGTCCGGGTAATAAGACCGTTTTTACTGGCTGGGTGTCGCTTAGGTCTTGGACGAAGTTTTCGGTATGCCGGTGGGGTTTGAGACCCAGCGAGTCATCGGCGAAATTTTCCTCGTATCGATAGGCTTTACGAGGCTTGGTGTCTTCCAGTTCTTTTTGGCGTTTTTTAGCCGCCTTTTCTTCTCGTGCAATTTCATTTGCTTCATCATATCCACTAAACATTTAGTACCTCCTAAGACGCGCTATTTTATTTTTCAGGTGCAAACGTCAGCTCATAGTTTACCATATTTACGTTCCGGTTGAGTCAGATTGGAAGGCGTTTAGAGTAAATTCGAACATTTCGTCGAGCCGGCCTTCCATGATTTCCTTCAGGTTGTGCCAGGATTTGTCGATGCGGTGGTCGGTGAGCCTGTTTTGGGGGAAGTTGTAAGTTTTGACCTTCTCGGCCCGCATACCGGAGCCGACGGCTAGGGAGCGCTGATCCGACTGAGTACTGAGTCTTTTCTCCTCCTCCTGTTGCCAGACCTTGGAGCGGATCATGTTGAGGGCAATTTCCTTGTTTCTAGCCTGGTAGCGTTCTTCGTGAACAAAGACGGTCAGACCGGTGGGGAGATGGGTGAGACGCACAGCCGTGTTCACCTTGTTGACGTTTTGACCTCCAGGGCCGCCAGCACGGGTAAACTGCCATTCTAGATCTTGTTCCTTGAGTTCTACCTGACTTGGCTTGATCTCGGGCAGGACGGCCACGGTAGCAGTGCTGGTGTGTATCCGGCCGGCCGACTCAGTATCTGGTACTCGCTGGACGCGGTGAACTCCAGACTCGTACTGAAAGGTTTGATAGGTACCATAGTTCCAGAGAGTACGGTCGGGGCGACTGAGGCGAATGACTCCGTCATCGATATTTTCAAGGCTAAAGCCGTGGTTCTGGGCAAAACGAGTGTACATACGCAGAAGATCGCCAGCAAAGATCTTGGACTCGTCACCACCAGCGGCGCCGCGGATCTCGATTATAGCTGGGGAGTGATCGAAGTTTTCTGCCTGTGGGTCCTCATGATCGCTGTCGGAGGTGTTTTCGGAGCTAGTTAGAAGGTTTTGAAGCTGAGAGCTCAGACGGGCTACTTCTCCTTGAGCTAGAGAACCTAGTTCGGGATCGGAGATAAGAGACTCGTTGGCTTTGATTTCGGCCTCGAGACGCTTTATTTCGGCTTGAAGGTAGGGATTATCCATATATAGATTTTATAGTTAGTGGAGTGAGATTGCCACACCCGCCTGGGCGGGTTCGCAATGACGAAATTGAGGAGTTGATCTAGACAGAGGTAGTGGTAGCTGCTTTGACAGTCTTTTTCTTGACCTCGAGCATTTCTTTGAGCGACTTGGGAGTTTTGTCGACAGCTGTCTGACCCTTTTTATTCTTTTTGACGTAGCCGGAAGCGGCTTGGCGTTTGGCCATGAATTTATCCACGCGGCCCATGGCATCGATAAATTTCTGGGTACCGGTGATAAAGGGGTGACAGTGGTCACAGACGTCGACGTGGAGGGTGGGGCGGGAGCCACCCACAGTAAAAGTGTTTCCACAGGCGCAGGTAACGACCATTTCGAGGTAATCCGGATGAATATTCTGTTTCATAGCCTTTGTATTCTAGCACGTGAGGCTAAGAATGGCAAAAAAAAAGCCCCCTGTCGGGGGATTACAGTGGAGCTAGTGTAGTGAGTGACCTGCAGAGCCAGGCCTTGCAGATTTGTGTTGGATACGGGCGGACACGGGGGTCCGCCCCTACAGGAGGCTACCTTTTTTCGGAGAGGTAGACACCGGTGATGATCACCACTGTAGCGAGAACAGTGACAGAAGAAAAAGGTTCTCTGAGCCAGATGATGGAGAGAGGGATGGAGAAGGCCGGCTTGAGGTAGGAAAATATGGCGGCCTCCGAGGCTTCGATGAGTCTTTGTCCTTCCTGATACGCCCAGAAAGCGATGATAGAGCCACCAATGGCCATAAAGAGAATGCCTGGGACGGCTTGATTGGCCAGAGTAAAGCCGGTTTTTTCGACGAGGACCATAATTAGGAAAAAGGGAATACTGAGGACGAAAGATGTAAAGGTGAGTTTGATGGGATCGATGTTAATTTTTTTGGAAAAAATGAGAAAGGTGGCCCAAATAATGTCACTGACGACGACTAAAATATTTCCCTTAATGGAGAGTGAGGTAAGAGGATGTCCGATGAGAAAAGGCTCAAAAGCCAGAAGGAGAGTACCACCAAGAGCAATGGTAAGACCAAACCATTCACGCGGTTTGAGGACTTCTTTCAGGATAATAATACTGCCCAGAATAGTAAAAATTGGACTACTGGACTCCAGGATAGAGGCTTCAATGGAGGTAGTAGCCTGGAGGCCGTAGAAAAGTGGCAGCAGGGTAAGAGGTGTACCAAGAAGGGCTAGAATGACGAGCCACCTGAAATTGGTTTTGTGGGCATGGGGAGAAGTGCGGGAACGGTGAACTAAGAAGATGGGAAAAAAGATGAGAGTGGCGATAAGGTAGCGGTAGAAAAGAAACTGGGCAGGGGTGGTGAAGTTTAAGGAGTACTTGATGATGGGTGCGGCGAATCCCCAAAGAGCGGTGTTGAGTAATAAAAATGAGTAAGCTTTGACGCGAGATTTCGATAGGGCGGGCATTAATTTATTCTAACAAATTTACTTGTTTCGAAGTGCGCAATTGTCATTCCGACCGAATGTAATGAGTGGAGGAATCTCACTCCACGAATGTGAGATCCATTCGACTCGCTTTGCTCGCTCAGGATGACAACTATTAGATTACTTTCGCGCGGGAAAGGTAGTCTTTGCCTTCGTACTTTTTGGCGATGGCAAAGATGGTTTGGCCTACTTCAAAGTCTCCAAGTTTGACGGTCGATTTTTTGGTGAGGCTGTAGACAATCTCGGTCTCGTTTTGGTTGAGCCCCATGATTTTTTTCTGGAGATTGATGGAGCTGATCTTGGCGACAACGATATTAGTGGTGACGGGGTTGGGTTCATCGACGACGACAGAGATTTTTTTGGCGAGAACGATGTCGTCTTTGATCAAAGTCCCAATAATGATAATTTTGTCGGCTAGAGCTAGAGATGAGAGCTTGGAAGTGGCTCCAGACTTGACGATGATGGTCTTATCACTGGTAGTGATTTGGATCAGAGTGCCCTCTTTGGAGTCGATGGTTAGATTGCCGGAGTTAATTGATTTGATAGTCCCCACATAGCCCACCAAAGTTTGCAGATTGATTTTTTCCTTGAGATTTGATTCGGTGGTGCTCAAGTTTTCCTCGACCATTTTTTTGATTTTCTCCTGGATGTCTTGAGTTTCTGAAGGAGTGGCGGAAGGGGAGGCCGTGGCGGCATTGACAGATGTTGGATGAAAGATGACAGATGTCAGAAAGAGAAGGAGCAAAAGTTGTTTTTTCATTCTGGTAGTGTACTAGATTGAATAACGGTGAAGGTCTGTGAGCTAGTGGTGTAGTCACTCAAAAGATTGGTGAGGGTGATGGTGTTTTCACCACCGAGAAGATTTATCTGGGCCGAGAAGCTGCCCTCCGGGCTAATCTCGATGATAAGGTCGTCTAGCTCAGTGACGATGGCCAGACTGGTGCCGGGTAGACCCGTACCGGTGAGAGAGATGGACTTTTCGGTGAGTACGGCGTGATTTTGAGGGGTGATGATCTGAAATGATTCAGTGACAGGTGTTTGGGAAGGTTGAGCCGAGACCGAAGCCGCCTCATCGTCCACAGGTAAAATATTGGCGGAGTTGTTGGCCAGGCGAATGCCATAGAGAATGACGCCTCCGAGAATGATGCCGAATATAACGGCGTAGAGTACTTCTTTGCGCATAGCAGGTAGATTATATACCCTAATTTTGGCTGAGGTCTGTGGTAATATTATTTCATGGAAATCACATATCTAGGTCATTCGTGTTTTAAGATAAAAAACAAAGCGGGATTGGTCATTTATCTAGATCCTTTTAAAAGTGATTTTGTGGGTCTACCACTGCCCAAAGATGTGGCCGATGTGGTGACGGTGTCCCACTCTCACGATGATCACAACGCAGTTGAGGTAATTACCGGACCCATTAGCCGAGAGAAAACTTTTGTAATTGATAAGGTAGGGGAGTACGAAATTGCCGGTGTCCAGTTCTCGGCTATGAATAGCTTTCATGATAAAAATAGCGGTGCTGATAGAGGTAAAAACATAATTATATCCATGGTTGTCGATGGGCTAATAGTAGTACACCTGGGGGATCTGGGGATGAAACTTTCGGACTCGCAAGTAGAAAAACTAGGGTCGGTAGCGGTTTTGATGGTGCCGGTTGGTGGCACGTATACCTTGGACGCTACGGAAGCTTTGAGTCTGGCCGATGAAGTTCAGCCTTCATATATTATCCCGATGCATTATCAGACCTCGAGCTCTAAGATTAATGGTTTGGCTAAGTTGGAGGTCTTTTTGGAAAAGAACAAGTACCCCTTGGCCGGTGAGACGGTCCACAAAGTGAAGATCGAGTCCAGCAGTCTTCCAGACGATACTCAAGTACTACTCATGAATGGCTAGTACTCGTGTACCGCCCCACGCTGACGACGCCGAGAGATCGATACTAGGTTCCGTTCTGATTGATAAAGATGCCATTGTTGATATTGCGGTGGTTTTGCGGCCGGAGATGTTTTACAACGAAAACAACGGCAAGATATTCGAGGCGATGAGCTCTTTATACGAAAGTAGAGACCCCATAGATGTCTTGACGGTGTCCGACTGGTTGAAGAAGCATAAGCTATTAGATCGGGTAGGTGGGCGAGGCTACTTATCGGAGCTGTCCAATGAAGTGCCAGTGGCTTCCCACGTCGTTAAATACGCGCAGATTGTCAAGGATTGTTACACCAAGAGACTTTTAATTTCGGCCGGAGCAGTTATGGGGGAAATGGGATTTGATGATAGTAAGCCCTTGATAGAGATTTTAGACAAGGCGGAGCAGGCAGTCTATTCTCTATCTCAGTCACATATCAAGAGAAGTTTTATTCCAATCAGAGAAGCTCTGGCCGAGAGTTTTGACCGCTTGGACAGTCTTCATAACTCACCGGACGGACTTCGAGGGGTGGCGACTGGATTTTCGGACCTGGATAAAATGCTGGCAGGAATGCAAGACAGCAATTTGCTGATCCTGGCCGCTCGGCCGGGTATTGGAAAAACTACCTTTGCGACCAATATTGCTCAGTACGCAGCAGTGGAAAGAAAGATGCCGGTAGGCTACTTCGCCTTGGAGATGAGTAACTTGGAAATGGTGGATAGGATGCTGGTCGGTCAAGCCAATATTGACGCATGGAAACTAAAGACAGGAAACTTAAAAGAAGATGATTTTGCCCGTCTTTCGGAAGGAATGGGTGTTTTGGCTGACTCTCCACTTTATATCGATGATACTCCTGGCCAGTCTATCCTGGAGCTACGTACCAAAGCTCGTAAGCTCCACTCGCAAGTAGGACTCAAGCTACTGGTAGTGGATTACTTACAGCTGGTCGTGGGAGATAAATCTTATGATAGTCGGGTGCAAGAGGTAGGAGCTATTTCCCAAGGTTTGAAAAATCTAGCTCGAGAGCTAAAGATTCCGGTCCTGGCTCTTTCACAGCTAAATCGGGGCATCGAGAGCCGAACAGAGAAGATTCCTCAGTTAGCCGACTTGCGAGAGTCGGGTAGTATTGAGCAGGATGCCGATGTGGTGATGTTTCTCTATCGCCAGGACGACAACGACCTGGAGAACATGAAGCTGTCCATTGCCAAGCACCGAAACGGGAGTTTGGGGACAATTGACCTCAAGTTCCGTGGGGATCGAGTTAAGTTCTACGGGATTGATCGGGGGCACAAGAGTTGATTTTATTGTGGTATATTTAACTTATACCAATTAAGTCCAAGTTTATGATAAAAACATATCCGTTTACATTAGATCTCTTACCTTACGCCTACGACGCGCTCGAGCCGGTGATAGATAAAGAAACGATGGAAATCCACCATGGTAAACATCATCAAACATATTGCGATAACTTAAATAAATTGATAGGGGATATGATCGACCTGCAAGGACTGTCCTTGCAGGAGCTTTTATCGTCGGATCAGCTACCGATAAAGAATAATGCCGGAGGAGTTTGGAATCATGACTTTTTCTGGGAGAGCATGACTACTCCCGGTGTCAGTCAAATAGAAAACTCTTTGAAGGTGGAAATAGAAAAAGCATTTGCGAGTGTTGAGGAGTTTATGGCCAAGTTTGAAGCGGCGGCTCTGGGTCGGTTTGGTAGTGGCTGGGCTTGGCTAGTCAAGAATAAAGAGGGGGGATTGGAAATAACGTCCACTGCGAACCAAGATAATCCTTTAGTTGACGGTTTGACACCTTTACTGGCGATCGATGTTTGGGAGCATGCTTATTACCTAAAATACAAGAACAAAAGAGTCGATTATGTCAAAGCTTGGTGGCAAGTGGTGAATTGGGACAAGGTGGAGGAAAGGCTCAGTCCTTAAAGTAAGTCTATTTGCCTCTGAATCAAACCTTTCAATTCTTTAACCAATTTTGCCTTAGCCCAATCCTTTTGCGAGTCAGTTAAAACTTCACCCAAACCAGCCAAGATGCTCCCTGGATTAATTTGGCCCAAAAATTCCAATAAAAACACATAAAATTCTTTGGCTTTTTTTCCGGTTCGATGTTTAATAATTTCGTAGTTAATCTCTCCGGCATACTGTGAACTCAAAAAGTAATGAATATCAAATAAATCCCGATTAGCCAAGCTTCCTCTTTCGACAATCGCTACCAGTTTGTGGGCAATCATGTCTTTTATATCCAGAACTTTTACTGTTACTCCATAAAATGGAACTAAATTGTAGTGGTTGTGTGGATTATCCCGAGTAGAAACCTCAATTTTTATATTTGCCAAACCGGATCCGTAGCTGACCAACCAAAATAGAGTGTTGTACTTTGTACTCTGATCCTTTATTTCGTATTTAGAAGAGAGCAAAAATGACATTTTTTCGACAAATGTTTTTAATTCCAATGAATTATTCTGAAAATTCGCCGTTAAATCAAAATCTAGATCAACTGAAAATCGGGGAAGGTTGTAAAAAAGCATGGCAGCAGTTCCTCCTTTGAATCCCAACACTGGTCCTAAGGTACTGTTTTTGTATACATCTAGCAATATATTAGTTAAATTCGTCTTATGCCTAGTAATGTCAAGCGCCTTCATTTGGTGTTTTTATTTATAAAATCTGAAATAATTTTATTTTCATGATAAACCTGATTATTTAATCTGCGTATAAAATCCCAGTCAATATTTCTTAAGTTGTCGAAATATTCATCTCCATCCAAATACAATTTATCGCAAATGGCTCTTTCTGGAGTAGCTTCTTGTGTGTTGTTTTCATTAATAATCCCCATAGGATTCAATAACATTTCATTCTTAATTTTGCGATATATGTATTTTTGGGAATCGATCTCGACTTCCCTTGACCTATTTGCGATAAGGTAAATTGAGGAGTATGGTTGGAATACTATTCCCGCCTTCTGAAAAACGGTGTACAGGCTGATATAGGACGGGCTGATGTATTTATTAGCGAATTCCTGCTTGGAATATTTTTTAGATAATGAATAAATACCTTTTGAAATTCGGCACAAGTCTCCTTGTTGGACGGCATATTTTAATGCCGATCTCAATTTGGGTCCCGAGTACCCCGCTACAGCACTGCTTAAATTGGAAAATCCAAAAACAGTTTGGTTTGTGCCTTTTGATTTGATAAAATCTTTGATAAAGCTCATATAACGCTGTTGTGTAAATAACTTACACTATCAGGTTACACTAATCAAGAAGTTGTGTCAAGGCTTAGTGGGACAGGCTTGGTGGCAAGTGGTGAACTGGGATAAGGTCGAGGAGAGAATGAGATAAAAAAAGACCCCGCTGAGCGGGGTCTGGAGTAGATCACTCCTCAGAAATAACCGTTACGGTATAGTATAGAACGTGTTGTGTAGCGGCCGAAGAGGTTTGAACTTCATATTTAATCTTCTTCACCTTTAGTTCTTTGAGGTAATCATTTACTTTCTCATCTAGTGCTTCAGTTTCGAAATAGGTAGTAAAAGTCTTGATCATTTTTCTCCTTGGATAGAGTTATAGAGTGGGGTGGTTCAGTCGTAAATAAGGTAATACCATTGGCCACCAAGGGTGTAGAGGTCGTGCCACAGCTCGATCTGAGCACCTCTGTGCTGGCAGGTATAGACCGACCAGCGGCCCAGATAGCGAGTAGTTTTAGGCAGCTCTTCAAGGACAATGATGATTCGATTCTCAGTGATGAGTGATCGAGGGCCAAGGTAAACAATAGTCAGATCGCCCATTGTTTGCAACTTAGCTACTCCCGACTTGGTAGCAGACTGGTGATGTCTTCGGACATATTCAAAGTCCAGACCCATGAGAGAGTAGATAAAGATAATGGGAAGTAGACTAAGGCCGCCCATGTAGGTGTAGTAAAGCTGAGTGGGGCGCGTCTGGGCAGGGCTAATCCAAGCGAGCAGGATCACTACCAGAGTTAAAATAGCCAACAAAAAAATTGTTTGTCTCAGATTGGGTCTCAAGGCAAGCCTCCTTATATTTTGTTTTTGAAAGAACGGTAGAACTCCTAGATTTTACACTAGATGCCACGAGATCGACTAAGGTCTACGGTAATACTGTAAAATATCAAGTATGCCGAGATGGCGGAATGGTATACGCTAAGGTTGAGCCTACAGTCAGGCGAAATGTCCGAGTCAGGACGAGGACGCTCAAAAACCAGCGTAGCTTGAAGTAAAATAAAGGTTGTAAGCCGAGATGGCGGAATGGTATACGCTCAGGTCTCAAAAACCTGTGAGGGCAACCTCGTGTGGGTTCGATCCCCACTCTCGGCACAAAAAACCCGCCCTTATGGGCGGGATGGGTTTGTTAATGAAATATTTTGGTCATGATCTCTCCTTATGTTTAGTATTGGTGGACAAGCTTGTCGGCCAGGACGCATAGACCAAAAAAGGTTCCTAGGTCTAGTAAAAAAAGAGTGGTTAGCCAGGGCGAGTAGGTTTGGCTCATGGCGACCCCTAGTCCTACTCCGAGTACCAGTGAAAGTACAATCAAACTCCGGGTAATTTTTATTGCGTTCATTTATATCTCCTTTAAGGTACGAATTCGATTTGATTATACCAGGTGTTAAAATAAGCTATGTTAAGAAAGGAAGAGATAAATCAGGCTAATTTTGGCGACCTGTTATCGGCAACAGCGGTGCTTAGAGAAGACACGACTAAACAGGATGAAGCCCTTGTCGATATTCGAGTTCTGAGGGAGTTTGCGATAGAAAATACCCTGATGGATGGCGCGGTGGAGTGTTTCTTGGAAGAGGCGCTGATTTGGCAACATAAATACATGGAGACTAAAAAGAGTGAGTTTTTGTCACAGATGGAAAGGATGGTGCTTGAGACTCAAGAATTTGTAAAAACGAATGATCTTTCCAGGTGGGAATCTCGAGTAGCCAGATTTTTGGGTAGGATAGCTGACTATCAAAAAAAATACTCGGCGGCCGAAAGTTTCTACCAAGAGGCCATAGATAAGGCGCCCAGTGACCCAAAATATGTTGAAAACCCAGCCCTAGTTTATGAGTATCAAGGTTTTAAAGTCATAGATGTAGTCAGATTAGGCAGAGTTAAAGAGGGAGTTGAAGAGGCCGAAAAACTATATGAAGAGTATTTGCTTTCTGATGAAGGGGAGTCTCTTAGACAAAAAGATTACTCGACGTGGGCTATTTGGAGATCGGGGCTATTGATTAATCTTTGCCGAACAATCATGGATCTAGATTTAACTGAACAGTATAAGCAAAAGATACTCGTCTGGTTGGATCGGGCTGAGCAGAATCTTAAGGCTCCGGAAGGGGTCGTGTCTTGGACAGATTTTGGTTTTAGAAAAAACGAGATAAGTAAAATTAGAGCAGCATTATGATTGATGTCAATAAACTAAAAGTAGGGGTAACTTTCACCGAAGATGGTGTGCCTTTTCGGGTGACTAAGTACGACTTTACCAAGATGGGGCGGGGGCATGCCACGATCAAGGTTAAGGCTAGAAATCTTTTTAATGGCGCGATTGAGACCAAAGGCTATATTTCCGGCAATATGGTGGAAAACATTGCTTTGGACAAGCGACATCTACAGTATCTGTACAAGGATGACGAGAAGGCTTATTTCATGGATCCAACCTCATTTGAACAAGTTGAGATTCCACTAAAGATCTTGGGAGATGATGTTGGCTACCTAGTAGAGAGTGAGAAAGCCTGGGTACTTTTTTGGGACGAGAAAATTTTGGGGGTTGAGGTCCCAAGCTCGGTGATCATGAAAATTACCGAGAGTGAGCCTGGTGCTAGGGGTAACACGGTTAGCAACGTTCTGAAGCCAGCCAAAACCGCCTCTGGTCTCTTGGTAATGGTGCCGCTGTTTATCAATCCTGGAGACTCGATTAAGATCAATACCGAAACGGGGCAGTATACGGGAAGAGCAAACTGAGGAGTTATTAGTTAATAGTGCGAGGTTGTTAGTGCTGAGATCATAGTTTATTTTAGGAGGAGAATGAGGAGAAGGACGAGAAACTGAGGCAGAAGACCCCAAAAGAGATTAGCCGTGGAGTGGTGCCACCAGGTATGGAAGGTGGCAAATTTTTTAAAAAGTGGTCCTCGTTGGTTCAGAAAAAGGTAGGGGAACTCGATAAAGTCGGGGAGTAGGCCAAAAAACCAACCAAGCCAGGGCCGCCAATCAAAGGGGTGGCCGATCTGGAAAAATAGATAAACCACGATGATGGATAAAGGAAAGTCAAAAAAAAGTTCTTGGAAAAAGGCCGCCTTTTTGGTTTTTGATTTTCGAGTCAGACCTTGACCAACATCCCAGTGGGGGACACTATCCTCCAGGAAATGAGACAGGAGGATTAGGGGAATGCTAATAAGGGGGTTGGGAATTTTGGAGGCAATTAAGGCACCGGTGGAGCCATGGGCTATCGATAGCATATGTTTTTTTAGTATACTCTAGTTATGGATGAAGCAGCAATCAGAGTCAGTGGCTACTATGTATATAGTTTTGGTCTGCTGACGGCCGTAGCTTTTCTCTGGGGTTCGTTTGTATTTTACAAAAAAGCTGTAGAGTCTCACTTTGAAGACTTTCATATCTTGGATACGGTGGTGATGTCAGCTTTTTGGGCCTTTATCACCGGTAGAGTAGTTTTTGCCCTACTGCATTGGTCTGAGTTTTGGAATCACCTTTCTAGAGTTTTGATGCTGACCAACTACCCTGGACTAGACCGCTGGGGGGCGATTGGTGGCGTTGGTCTTGGAGTCTTATTTTCAATAAGAAGGATCAAGGGGCGCTTCTGGGATTGGTTTGATCTAGCAAGTTTGGGAATACTATCCGGTGGCGCAGTTTTTCTGGCTGGCTTGTATCTACTAACCCACACGATGGAGTATCTGGGGCTAGCGGTGGTTTATTTGCTGCTTTTTATCTTCTTTTGGCAGGTAGAAGACCGATATCGGACTTATGAATGGTACCGCGGAAAGAGAACCTCTTCAAGATCAGGGCTAATTTCTGGCTTTAGCTTAGCTTTTTGGGGACTGTCGTTTGTGGTGGAGAAATGGCTGTTTCATAATCAAGATAGTTGGAGTCTGATCTGGGGACTCGGATTGTTGGTTGGTGGTGGTGTTTTGGTGTATATTAGGTCTGGTAGGACAGCGACAGAAGATATAAAAAATATTCTAAAACATGGAAGAAAACAAAATTAAGTTTCCTCGATCGGTACTAATGCCTTTGATTAAGTATCTAAAGGGTGAAAAAAGTCGGTTAAAGGAGACCAAAAAAGAGCTCAAGAGTGAAGACCCTTTTATTACCGGGAATCGAGATAATGACAACTCAGTAGACTCAGATGTAGCCGAGAACGTGGAGCACGATCGTAGTTCGGCCATGAGACAGCAGGTGAATAGATCAATCATTGAGATCAAAAAAACTTTGACTAGGATTAAGGTAGGGAAGTATGGCATTTGTGAAAGCTGTCAGAAGATGATCGATACAGACAGACTAGCGGTAAACCCCACGGCTGAGTTTTGTATGGCCTGTGAGAGAGAGATAGAGCAGAAACAGAGGTGAGTCTCTCTTGGCTGGGGTTGGTGGTGATTCTAGTAGATGTACCGTTACAGTTTTATTTTCGGTTTCTAGGCCGAGGGGTGGAAAACAGTGGAGTCTCTTTTGGCTGGTTGGCTGGTCTTAATACTTGGCTAGTGGTTTTGATTTACTTAATTTTTATACTTTGGGCTGGGAGGAAGTTGAGCCAGAGAAAGAAGCAACTGGCCTGGAGTGCCTTGGCTCTGGGCGGACTGGGAAATCTGATTCCCCGTCTTTGGCTAGGCGGGGTTTGGGACTATATATACTTTGCCCCTGGAGGTTTTTGGTTTAACTTATCAGATGCTCTTATAACGGTGGGAGTGGTGTTGTATATGTGGAGTGAGATTCCTCCCGCCTGAGGCGGGTAAACTCGGCTGTGTCGCTCGGAATGACGAAGTATACTAGGGTGTGATGGAAATAGATGTTTTGTACGAAGATTCAGAGACACTGGTGATAAATAAGCCGGTGGACGGGGTCGTCAATCGAGCTGAATCAATCAAGGGTGAGACGGTACAAGATTGGGTGGAGGGGCAGGGGTGGTATGAAAAACTCAAAAACTCAAAGCCATGCCTGCCGGCAGGCAGGAATCAAAAACTCAAAGCCATGCCTGCCGGCAGGCAGGAATCAAAAAATCAAAACATTGACGATTTGTATCGGCAGAGGAGTGGGGTTTGTCACCGATTGGACAAGGAAACTAGTGGCTGTTTGATGGTGGCCAAGACACCAGCCGCCCTGGAGTACTATCTGGGGTTATTTAAGAGCCGCCAAATCGTTAAGTCTTACATAGCCCTGGTACATGGTAGAGTCGAGCCGGATGAGGGTGAGGTGGTGTTACCTCTGAAGCGCAGCTTGTACGATAGAGAAAAATGGCAGGTCCACTATGAAGGCAAAAAAGCAGTGACGACTTGGAAGGTGGAAGAGCGCTTTAACTATCCTGGCCATGAGCACTGGAATGATAGTTTGAGCTGGTTGCGATTGAATTTAAAAACTGGCCGAACACACCAAATTCGAGTTCACATGGCATTTTTGGGTTGGCCAATATTCTCGGACTACAAGTATCTAAATCGCAAGTTTGCCAGAGAAGATCGAAGGTACCTATCACACCACTTTCTGCACGCCGAGCAGATCGAGTTTGTTTCGATGACTGGAGTGCCAGTTTTGGTCAAGGCCCCCTTACCGGAGGATGCTCAGCAATTTCTTTCCTCGCTACGAGTGCTAGAATAATTTAATGGATATTTTTTTGGTCGACATGATGGTGGTGTTTGCAGCAGCCGTGCTTTTGGGTATTGCTCTTCGATTTTTTAGACTACCATCCTTGGTTGGTCAGGTACTGGCAGGTTTCGTTTTGGGAAGCTTGCGAGTTTTTGGAGCCGAAACCATTGAGGTCATGAGGCTGTTCTCGACTTTGGGAGTGACTTTACTGCTATTTCTGGTGGGGTTAGAGATGAACTGGCAGGGACTAAGGCACTCGGGGAAAATGGTCTTTAAGCTCTTTTGGCTGCAGACAACTTTACTGACAGGCTTGTATGGTTTATTTTCTTTTTGGGTTCTGGGTTTGGAGGTAGTTCCTTCAATCATGTTGGCGATAGCTTTAACCTTTAGCAGTACTATTTTGGTAGTTAAGACTTTGTCCGAAGAGAAAGACCTGGGTAGTTTTGTGGGCAACATTAGTTTGGGTATGCTTTTACTTCAGGATCTACTGGCCATCGTTATCTTGACCCTCATCCCGGGACTAAAGAACAGCTATGACTGGACCAGTATTGGGGCTTTGGCTTGGAAGATCGGGCTGATTCTCCTGGTGGTTAATGTTTTTGGCCACTATCTAATTTCGTGGCTTATGAAATCGATCATTAAGTCGTCCGAGGATCTGATTATGTTTAGTTTGGTCTGGTTTTTTATGTCTGTTTATTTCTCAACCCACGTCTTGGGATTATCACCTGAGATAGGAGGTATCCTAGCAGGACTGTCACTGTCAACTAGCTGGGGTCACTACCAGATAGTTAGCAAGGTTAAGACTTTGCGAGATGTTTTTTTGACGGTCTTTTTTGTGCTGCTCGGCTTTGAGGTGGGTACCGATGCGGTTAACTGGATTTTAGTTTTACAAATAGTGACGCTTGTGATCCTGGGTAAGTTGGTAATCACTGGAGTAGTGGCCCTATGGTGTGGTCTTAAAAGAAAAACGGCTTTTTCTTTGAGTATAAATATGACTCAGATTTCGGAGTTTGCCCTAATTGTGATGTCTATTGGTTTGACTTCATCTCTCTGGGGGAGTGACCTGGTCTCGGCGGTGACGGTAGCGGGTCTTATAACCATGGTCACCTCGACAATTTTGATGACTAGCGCTCGGAGTATTTATAAATTTTGGACCAAGATATTACCAAAGATATTTTTAAGTGTGGGTAGAGAAGGGGAGTCTCTAGCTTTAAAAGGGCACATTGTCCTGCTGGGTGGAGATCGTACCGGACGCAGCATTATGTCTTTTTTGAAGAAAAATGGCGAGACAGTTCTGATAGTGGATTTTAATCCGGAGATTGTTAAGAAGCTAAAAAATCGAGGTGATAAGGCTATTTTTGCGGATGTATCGGATCCAGATCTGCTGGATATTACCGATATGAGAGAAGCCAAGATGGTGATATCGACAGTTAAAGATGTCCACGACTCGCTGGCGCTGCTTTCGGAGATGTTGTTGAAGGGAGTTAAGGTTCCGGTGATTGTAGATGCCGAGTCGGCTTCTCAAGCGGCCGACCTCTATCGGGCAGGTGCTTCATACGTTATTTTCCCTCATTTTGTGAGTGGACTTCATCTAGGTCAGCTTATGAAGCGGTTTGAGCAGGACACAACCACTCTGAGCCGCTATCGAACCCGACAAAATGAAGCTTTGAAGGAGATTTACGATGGAGAGTTCTAAAGATCGGGTAGCCAAAAGCTTGGGAGTGGTTTTTTTGATTATCTTACTGGTCCTACTACTGGTCAAGGCCTGGCGACAGGGAATTTACTCTAGCCGAATGGGCCTGAATATCGTGGTTTTGAATTCGGACAGAGTTGGTCTATTGATGCTTAGACCGGAGGAGGAGATGGTCGGCTGGGTGACTTTCCCAGAGGCTCTGACGATAAAAATCTTTAATTCTGAAGCCAGATATCCGGCGACCTCGCTGTGGCACTATGGCTTATTGGAGAAAAACCCTTACGAAATGGTAGAAAAGTCTTTGGGTTTGTCGATGGGGGTGGTGGTGGCTAGAGTGATCGAGGTAGGCGGAGAAGTTTCACCAGAAGGAGTTTTGGCTCAGTTGTACAGAGTGGGTTTAAAAACAGACTTAAGCGTGAGGGATCGGATCTTGATTAGAAGATTTTTGGCGGAGTCGTTGTCTGCCAAAAAAGTCCTAGAGATGGATCTACCGAGTAAGATTTTCGATAAAACAGTAGAGCCGGACGGTCGGGAATCCTTAGTTTTTGGCTCAATAGCCACACTGTGGACAAAAAATAAGTTTGTATTGGAGTCCATTTTGGGTGAAAATGTGGATCTGACAGTGAACAACCTATCCGGTCAGTCTGGTCTTGGAACACAGGTAGCCAGACAGCTGGAGTCGGCCGGAATGAGAGTGGTGGGGGTGAAATCAGATCTATCAGAAGATACTCAAGGAAGTGGCTGTATTTTTGCGGTCTGGGGTCACTTTCCCTTTACTGAGTCACTGCTAACTGATCAAATGAGGTGCCAGAGAGCAAGCAGAGTGCCCGTAACTCATGAAGAAAAGGGAATGATGGTCTGGCTCAAGTAATCTAGTTTTCGTCGCCAACCAGAGGATCGTAGAGCTCCAGGGCTGGAGTTTCGCTAGACTCACCAGCTGACAATGAAGGGAGATGTTCTTTGTCGTCCAAAGGGAAAGAGGGGATGCCCCTGAGTCTTTTGGAGCTATGAGTTTCTTGGATAAAAACTTGAGGATTTTTGGGGTTCACTGATTTCATGACCGTCTTGTACTTGTAGCCAGAGTTAATTAGTCTGACCAGGCGATGGGAGATGTTGTCTGGTAGGTAACCAATAAAGGTTTTGTCCTGGCAGACCTTAACCTTGTGTTTGCCGGTGGTTAGAGTGACTGGCTCCCCGATATTTAAGAAGGAAAAAATCTTGGGCTCTCCCTGGCTAACCAGGGGAATGACCTTGGACTTGCCGGGCTCTTCGATAAAACTAACTGTTTGTAAATAGGGATTGGCTAGACCTTGTTTTTTGTTGGCTCTGAGACGAGCTAGATTGTTTTTGGCAATATGATTGTGGGGATCGACTTCAAGGACTTGATGAAAACTGGCAATGGCCTTTGTATTTTGCTTAGACATAGACTGGGCTATACCTAAGCGGTTGAGAGTGGAAATATCTAGAGGAGTAATTTCGAGTAATTTTTGGTTGAGAGTGATGGCTTCGTTCCAGTTTCGGTTAATAGCGGCTTTGATGGCGGCTTGTTGTAGGTCGTGCGGATTGTCATTGTTCATTTTGAGAAATGATAGAGAAGTTTTTCTCTCATGTCAAGTTAAATCGTTTATAATCTTGGGTAGTATGTCAGGACACTCTAAATGGTCAACGATCAAACATCAGAAAGCGATTGAGGATAATAAGCGGAGCGGTGTTTTTACTAAAATCGCCAAACAGCTCCATGTAGCCGTCAAAAAGGGAGGTTCTGGTGATCTGAACACTAACTCTTTTCTTAGATCGATCGTGGACGAGGCTAGAGCGGTAAATATGCCGATGGAGAACATCAAAAGAGCCATTGATAAAGCCTTGGGACTAGGCGGTGGGGCGATGGCTGAAGAGGTGATTTACGAGGCTTATGGGCCTTTGGGGGTGGGAATATTGATTACGGTAGTGACGGATAATCGAAACAGAATCTCGGGTGAGATCAAGAATGTTTTGGAGAAGCATGGAGCCAAGCTGGGTGGGCCAGGCTCGGTGTCTTACATGAAGTCGATCGTGCCACTACCGACGGTAACCCTAGGCGGAGAGGATCATGATAAGCTGGAGCAGCTGCTAAAGTTGCTGGCCGAGCTGGACGATGTGGTAGATGTTTGGTCCAACCTATCTTAATTAAATATGTCAAAAAGAACACGCTTTATCATGGTGAGTCTGCTGCTAGCGATGTGCTTGTGGTTCACGACGTTGACTCAGGTAGATTACCGCTTTGGCTTGTACTTAGCTGTTTCGGGCTTGGCATACATTTTGTCGGCCTGGGTTTTGTTTGACGATTTGAAGGGATTTGAGTGGATTACTTTGATGGTTCTACCAACCATGTTTACCTTAGGTAGTGGTCTGTTTTCCAATTTTTTACCCACAGTTGTACCGAGAATGTTTGGTCGAGCCTTTCAGCTGGAGGGCTCGATGTTGCTGGCCAGTCTCTTTAGAGTGATTTACTTTGTTTTGTATGCGGTGGGTATGTATGGAATTTTGCTGATCGAAAATATTTTTTCAGTAGCATCTATTAGGACAATTCAGCTTTTTCGGGCCGCTAGATCGGTAAACTTTATTTTGACCTTAATATCATCGCTCTTTTTCTACACCGTGGCTTTGAGTTTTAAGATCCCTTTTTGGTGGGTGATGATGATAGTTTTTGTAGCCTCGTTTATTCTCTGTTTTCCTAATCTTTGGAGTGTAGACCTAAAAAACAGTTTGGCTAAGGAAGCCGTAAGGTACTCCTTGGCTATTGGCTGGCTGACCGCGCTGGCCGCCACCGCTCTCACCTTTTGGCCAGTGAAACCCTTTATGGGAGGACTAATGATCACAGCTCTTCTGTATGGGCTGTTGGGAATTATGGAGCAGAGACTATCAAATCGGGTTTACATGGAGAGTTTGACTGAGTACGGGGTGACGGTGGCCATAATTATCATTATTGGTTTTTTGACCACCTCATGGGTTGGCGGGTAAAAATATTTCAAAAACTCTCAAGAACTTAAATATTTTTTGGGCATCACAGCCAGGTAGGGGAGAGACCTATAACTATAAGCCTATAATAACCCATAATGTTATAAGCTTATAGTTCTTTTCACGAAAACCTATAGTTTTCACGAAATTGGCAGACTTTGTGGATAACTGCCAGGGGGTGATAGGGATTGATATAGTTACTGGCCATGAGCGATAGAGAGGGAAGGTAGCCAGATCAGCCGAGGTAAAAGAATTAATTAATTGATAATCGTTTTTAAAGTCACTCACTAGTTAGTGTGATTAGGGAGTAGAAGGGAGTCAATGCTTCCCTATTTGTAAATAGGGAGTGGTAGAGAAGAATGATAAATGATAGGTCGCACAATAACACTTTTGCGACGTATCTCCACAATAGAGTGGCTAGGGTGCTGGGCTTTATGTTTCCTCACCATGTGTAGATAATCCCGAAACTTAGGTGATCTAAGTTCCCCTCGCCTGATAGCGACCCTATTTCTTTCCGGTTGTGCCTGGTAGGCTTGATTTGTGCCTGGCTGTAGAAAAACCCGAACAACCGCTAAAATTAGCCTCAAATTCTGAGGTAATAAGTATCATAAAAATGTCCAGAAGCCGTTTTAGGGGCATTCTACAGATGCGTATATTTTAGATTTGAGAACATGTATTTAGGTGACTAAGGCTGGAAAAATGAGCTTGGATGAAGTGTTCGGTCTGGGACCAAGACGACTACTGCCCGCTCGTCTTAGTAGATAATTTCCGTAAGTTTTTTTAGTCGAGAAAAATATAATTGTTTGGGAAACGAAGACCTAATCGTTGATGATACAGTACTATTAAATTAATTTTTATTTGATTTTAGGACAGGGGTGGTAATATCTGCGGACTATGGGATAAGTTTGATTCTGTGACTCCTCATCCCTCCCCTACTGTCTCGTCCCCCATTATTTTTCACGCCGTGAAAAAACCGATGTTTGTTTACAATATTTCTTTTTTTACCGGCTTAGATTATGACGGGTATTCTTGTGATATATACTGAATATATGTCTAAAAAAAGTGGATCTTACCAACGTTACCAAACTTTTTCGATGAAAAGGTTTGTTTTAGTAACTCTGGCCATATTTATGACTCTTGGAGCTGGTCGAACGATGGCACAATCAAGTAGTTTTAACTTTGATACTCCGTATACCAGGGTCTTGGGTAACAACGTTGAGACTAAGGATAGTCCGCTTGGCGGCACAAATGAGAGGGCGGTAGTCCAGCGATCCGAGGTGACTAAAAAGGTTTTGGAAATGGCTCGTGAGAAACAAAGAGAAGCAGAGATTAAAACTAAAGATGGGTCAACAGTTAGAATCATGAAGGAAGATAACGCCCAGGCACGGATGGAGCTGGAAAAAGGCAACCTTCGTCTTAAGTATGAGTCTTCACCCAGTGGAGTGATAAAAAGGGTGGAAACAAAAAGCGGCGAGCCGATTGAAGTTTCCAAAAACCAGCTGGACAGAGTGGAGATCATGGTTAAAAAAGAGCTGGAAAATAACGAGTTGGAAGTAAGTACTAATGAAGACAAAACGAGATTTATGAAAAATGGTTTTGAGGCGTCTACGAAATACCCAATTTCTGTGGGTGAGGCTGGCAGACCTTTGAGTATTTCGACTCCCCAAGGAGATAGAGAGATCAAACTAAGCCCAGATCAAATTGTTAAACAGCTACGGATCAATAATCAGATGGCTTCTCCGGCAGCCGGTATAGTCAAAGAAGATGTCGAGCTTAAGGTCCTGGATGGTAACCCTGTGTATGAGGTGTCCGGTAATCGAACTCGCCGTTTCCTAGGTTTGTTTGAATTGTCACAACCGATTCAGTTTGTGGTCTCAGCCGATACTGGTGAAGTGATGGGAACTAAACAATCTTTCTTTGCCAACATGATTAGCTTTCTTTCGGCGAAATAAAAAGTAAAAAACCCGCCGGATGGCGGGTTAGTCTTCTGAGTAATCATGACCGGATGGATATTGAGGTACGGTGTAGAAGTCACCCACTTCTAAGGTGATCCAAACGGCTTCGTCCAGGTAGACCTTTCGGCGCAACCCCTCATTATTTTGGATAGTAATACTGTGGCGGTTTTCTACCAGAAAGCCGAGTTGCCCTTCATGATCTTTGGAGATGATTTGACCGAAGTTAGGTATCGGATTTTTGTTGATGTAGTAGGCTATTCCGGCGACTACCAGCAGACAGATGATGATCAGGATGGCCAGAATTGGATTTATGGTGAGCCAGGTAGACATAGATCCTCCTCTTATGTAAGGGTGCTGTCCTGTATTATATTGCTTGAGTCTCAAGTGTCAAGATTTTCTAGTGCTATAATATTTTTTTAATAGTCCTTAACAAAATATTGGAGGTCCAAGTGAGAACGAAAAATATCAGATTGGCGTCGTGGTAGCTAGGAAGGGGTAGTAGATCTGGTTTTCATGTCGCACAATAATTTGGTAAGATGAAGGGTGGCGAAGAAACAGATCAATGATTTGGGGCTACGGATACTAATAAAGAGATATTTAGGCTTTATTGAGGTGGAGAAGAATTATTCCAAGTTTACTATCCGCAACTACTCCCACTATCTCGACATGTTCCGTAAGTGGTTTGAAAAGCATTATGAACAGGAATATATTCAGAAATTGAGTAGTGAGATGGTTCGTAAGTACAGATTGTATCTAGCCAGATATGAGAACCCAAATGGTAAACGGCTCTCCCCTACTACACAGAGTTACTATGTCATAGCCTTAAGAGCCTTTCTTAAGTACTGCAGTAAAAAAGGGGTAAAAACTTTGTCGGCAGAAAAGGTTGAGTTACCTAAGAGTGTGGAACACCAGATCAAGTTTTTGGACCGAGACCAAGTGGAGAGACTACTGATGGCGCCGGATACCTCAAAAATTAGTGGACTGCGAGATAGGACTATTTTGGAGGTTCTGTTTAGTACCGGACTTCGGGTGTCTGAGCTGGCTAAACTAGACATTGACAAGATTGATTTGAAAGAAAGAGAGTTTGGTATTCTAGGTAAAGGTCGACGAGTGAGACTGGTTTTTTTGTCTGAAAGGGCGACTGTTTGGCTGGGGAGATATCTTACAGCTAGGACGGACCCCTTTCGCGCCTTATGGGTGAGAATTCCCAGAAGTGGTGACTGGGATCCAACTATGGGGAACGAAAAGGCTAGGTTGTCGATTCGAGGAATTCAGAGAATTGTCGAGAAGTATCGTCGAGTAGCCGGGTTGCCGATAAAAGTAAGTCCTCACGTTTTGAGACACTCGTTTGCCACTACCCTACTCCAGCAGGGGGCAGACTTGCGTAGTGTTCAGGAGATGCTGGGGCACAAAAATGTAGCTACTACCCAGATATACACCCACGTGACCAATCCCCAACTAAAAAAGATCCACGACCAGTTTTTAAAGTAGTTTTTACCTGCGAGGATAATCCTCGCAGGCGGTTTGTATTAAAAAATTATGCCTGCTAAAAACGCTATAAAGGAATACGAGGCTGGTAGTTGCTATCACATCTATAACCGTGGAGTGAACAAACAATCAATATTTGAAGATAACAAAGATTTTAAGGTGTTTTTATCTTATCTGGAGTTTTATTTAAATCCCCAATCTAATTTTGATGAGAATGACCTGCGAGGACTCTCCTCGCAGGTGAAAGTTTCACCATCAAAAGTGTTGAAAAATTACTTTGGAGAAATAACGCTATTCGCCTATTGTCTTATGCCAAACCACTTCCATCTAATGGTCAAACAGAATTCTGATCATGGTATTGATAGATTTATGCGTTCGCTATCTACAAAATATGTACGATACTTTAATTCGCGCTATCAACGAATTGGTCCCCTGTTCCAAGGTCCATATAAGGCTGTAAAAATTGAAAACGAATATCAATTTGTCTATCTTTCAAAATACATTCATCGAAACCCACTTGACTTATTTGCCTGCGAGGAGAGTCCTCGCAGGCTAGAGGATTACAAATACTCGTCATATGGGAATTACTTACGTCAATTTTCGCAATCATGGGTTAATACAGATGAAATACTAGAGCTGTTTTCAATATATAATTCGAACTCTTCGTACGCCACGTTTGTAAAAGATGGTGAGCCAGATGATATTACACTCATTGCTCCTTTAACAATTGACGTTGTTTGACCTGCGAGGAGAGTCCTCGCAGGTTGTAGATGAGATTATTTTTTTGTGGCGGCGGCGATGAAAGCCATAAAGATGGGATGAGGAGTGAGTGGCCGAGCAATGTACTCTGGATGGAACTGAGTGCCCACAAAGAAAGGATGACTGGGAAGCTCGATGGCCTCTACCAGTAAGCCATCCGGTGAGAGTCCACTAAAGACTAGACCAGCCCTTTCTAGTTTTTCACGATACTGGTTGTTAAATTCATAACGATGGCGATGTCTTTCGTAGATAATTG
>JAGVOE010000032.1 GCA_020052895.1 Candidatus Woesebacteria bacterium | reverse complement strand
AGCCCAGAAGCCAACGGTTTAAATGCCGAAAGTGTGGCAAGATGTTCCGCGACTTGGCCGAAGAAATAATAGTCTGCGCGAGCTGTGGTTTTCGCCAGCCCACTAGAAGAATGATTACTTTTTATGGTCATGAAGTAGTGGGAGCCAGAATGACCAAGGAAATTGCTGAGAGATTAAAATTTAACCGTAAACAGATAGAAAAATTGGTTACTTTGGTCCGCTGGCATATGTTTGCCTACCAGTCAGAGATGACGGACGCGGCGATCCGTCGACTGATTCGAAAAGTGGGTAAGGAAAATATCAGTGATATGGTGATGCTCCGTATCGCCGACCGAAAAGGAAGCGGAGCCAGAACCACTAGCTGGCGGTTTATGGAACTGCAGAAAAGAATCGGAGAACAGCTCTTTGAGCCAATGGAGATCAATGATTTAGTGGTGAATGGTCTGGACGTAATGGAAACCCTAAAAGTGACTCCTGGTCCAATCATCGGAAAAATACTGAAGGAATTATTTAAGGAAGTACTGGAAGATACGAGTAAAAATAACCGGGAGTATTTGCTCAAAAAAGTCGAGGAATTGGGGAAAACAGAAAAGGTATAATCTGCGACATGATGGAGAAAAAGTTCAGAGATAGCGAGGTGGAGGTGAAAAAATACCGGCCGATGATTGCCGGAGTGAAACACAACCCCGAAAATATTCCGGAAATATTGAATTTTTTGGACGAAATTAATTTGACCGGCAAAAAAGTAATGCTGGAGATAGCAAGCTACCCTATCCAGGAAAAGTATGTAAAGAGTAATAAAGGTTTTTGTGAATTTTTTGAAGCAGTAGCGCAAAGAGTAATGATGGGAGGTGGAATCATCTTGGCAGGAGACTCCGAAGAATTAATTGATAGAGCGGCGGTGGAACTTAACAAGCTTTATTTACATAGTCCCTCCTCTTATTTCTGTGAATATCGAGAGATCGCAAGCAGAGAAAGGGAACCATATTTCTTGGAATTTACGAAAGAGAACAAACCGGATGTCATCATTCTTGATTTCGGACATGCCGATTACGTCGCAAGTGAGCTGGGTATTGGCCTTCATAAAGTATCGGTATGAACCCTTTAAGGCTGACTGTGTACAGAAAATCCCCGGGGTAAACCGGGGATAAAACTAAAAATCTGAACCGCCGGGATAGGGTGAAACATATGTCCCCTCGAGTCTAGCACGGCAATGAGGACAACACTTGGGTTTGTTTTTGACTTTGTTGCCACATTTTCCACAGGCATTGTGCCCAAAGTCTCCACCATCTGTGACAACAATATGTATGGGGTAAGTTACAACAACTCTCTTTTTTCGAACAGTCTTCTTTTTGGCGGACATGGTAAAGTACCTCCTCTAGATATGTTGACGAAGTATAACATTTTTGTTTATTACACAATGGAAAATTGCGCTAACCCGGGGTACTGCCACTGATTAAATCGTCGGCGAGAATATCGACCAACTCCTCATCGGTCCACTCATGTTGGATCATGCCCTCGTCTTCGGCTTTTTCCTGAGCCAGTTTATCCTCTGCCTCGGAGTCTTTTTCGGGAATGGAAATCTGTTCGATCTTCATAGATAAATTATATTCCTCAAGAAAATCCCCGGGGTAAACCGGGGAAATAGACTAGAACTTTTGTTTTTTGGCGAGTCCGAAAAGGGCAATCAGAAACCAAACTACGTTAAGTGCCACCGATGGGAGGGCTCCATGAAAGGCGACATTGACGATGACAAAGGCCGCACCAAGGAGATTAAGAAACTGATAAATATTTGAAGTTGGAGTGATTTTACGAATGGAAACCAACCAGTAGGCAACCAAGATCAAGATCATTCCGAGCCAACCAATGCTTTCAAAGAATAGAATGGGCATAATGTCTCCTTTGGATTAGATTGTACTACCTATCAACCACGAAACATTTTTTTGGAGATGGCCTCGTCTCTTACTTGCGTATAGATAGAGGTTAGAACTTTGGAAAAGGCGTGGCGCGGAAGTTGTCGACTGTCTAAAGCCACTGAGGTAGCGTGTTCATCCTCGACATTATCCCAGCCCAAATTAAAGACAGTACGATGAATAACAGGGTCAAATCTATCTACCGACTTGACGATCATAGCCTCTATTGACTCCCTCTTTTCGCACTCTTCCCACAAACTTAAGAGATCCTCAGCTAGATCATTTGGCAATTTATCAAACAGATCATTTACGGCCATTCTTTCTTTCTTCTCCTTATCGACACGAGCTAAGTCATCCCAAGTTTTGGTGTCGCCGGTAATAATTTCGGCTAAATCGTGAACTATGGTCATACGAAGCATTTTTAACTGATCAATCTTGACTCCCAACTCTTCTTCAATTCTCGTTGCAACCAACATACAGGTAAGAGCAACGGACCAGGAATGTTCGGCATCATTTTCAAAACCACCATCCGGCTTGGGGGTAAAACGATAGGTAGTTTGCATGTGACGCGCAACCTTGAGAAAACTTAAAATCTTTGAAGTATCGGATTCGCTTTCTGACATGAGCAGTAGTATAGCTTAACGGAGATTCTTTCTTTGAGAAAATTTGTCCCAGATGATGAGGAGGGGGGCGGCGGTGAAGGTAGAAGAGTAGGTACCGGTAATGGTACCGATGAGAAGGGCTAGAGAGAAGTACTTGGTCGTCTCACCACCCATGAGAAAGAGAGCCAGTAGCATAAAGATAATAGTCAGAGAGTTGTTGAGAGACCGAGCCATAGTCTCGGTCACGGCTTGATTGATCAGAGAAGTATAGCTAACGGCTTTATTTTTATGAGACAGTTCCCGAATACGGTCATAAACAACGATGGTGTCGTGAACAGAAAAGGAGAGAATAGTAAGGACGGCCGTCACAAAAAGAAGATCAATCTCGACTCCTAGGAAATGTCCGAGAAGGGAAAAGGATCCCAGAAGGACCGCGGTGTCGTGGAACATAGCTAGCACAGCACAAATACCATACTTTAATTGTTTAAAGGCAAAACTAATGTAGGCTAACAGAAGGACTGAGGCAATAACCAGTGCGTTGATGGTCTTCCGAATAGTTTCCTGGCCCAGGGCCGGTCCGATGGTTTCAAACTCGGTCAGAGTGATCTCTGGATTGTCTGTTTTAAGACTGTCGAGTATATTTTGTACCTTTTCCTGAGAAATTTCTTTTGATTTGAGAGTCAGACTGTGATCCCCAGCACTTTCTAAAAGCGGCGAGTAGTCTTTGAAGGACTCCATGATACTGGCCGAAGATGAGGTAGTGGACACCAAGGTAAGGCGCGTACCTCCGGTAAACTCAATAGAGAGTTTGAAACCAAAGCGCACCAACGAGTAGAGACCGGGGATAATAACCAAAGCGGAAATAAGAAAGTAGAGAGGAAGATATTTCATCCAGTTCATGTTGAAGAGTTATTTGTTATTAGTTCTGAGTTCTTAGAAGTTCGTTCCCTGAAGAAGAGGCGGAGAAGATTACGAGTCACAATGATACCGGTAAACAGAGAGATAAAGATGCCGAGAATCAGGGTAAGAGCAAAACCTTTGACTGAGCCGGAGGTGTTTAGAAATGGCCAGTCGAGAGGGTTGAGGAGAATGAGGCCAGTGATGATGGTAGCCGTGTTGGCATCTTTGATGGAGTCCCAGGCCCGACCGAAGGCTAGCTCCAAGGCCACTCGCCAGTCTCGACCGGCGCGAATTTCTTCTTGGTAACGCTCAAAGACCAAAATATTACTATCGACAGCCATGCCGACAGAAAGCAGGAAACCTGCAATACCGGGAAGGCTCAGAACGACCGGAATAAGCTTGTAGAGGGTCAGGGTGTAGAGACCGTAAAGAATTAAGCCTAGCGAGGCAATAAAACCCATTTTGCCGTAGTAAGCAATCATAAAGAAGATAACCATAAAGAGACCAATGGAGCCGGCAGTAAGGCTTTTTTGGATAGAATCAGCACCGAGAGTGGCCGGAATATTTTTCTGACTAATGATGGAGACCGGTACCGGGAGAGCTCCGGCATTGAGCTGAACTGAGAGAGCCTTGGCTTCTTCGGTAGTAAATTTACCGGTTATTTGAGCCTGACCATCGATGATTTCGCTTTGAACAACTGGGCTTGAGATTTCGACACCATCCAGAAGAATAGTAATGGGTTTTCCAAGGTTTTCCTTTGTCAACTTAGCAAATTTATCCCGTCCGGAGTCCTTGAAAACTAGTGAAACTGCAGGGCTTCGATCTTGGGATTCGAAAGTTACGGAGGCGCTTTTTAGATCGTCACCAGTAAGATCAGTTGAGATAAAACCCGCGAACTCGGCTGCATCGGTAGCTGTTTTACCCGGAGTGAACTGAGGAAGAGCAAACTCCATTTTAGCGATTCTTCCAATTCGCTTGAGCGCCTCTTGGGGGTCTGTCTCTCCTGGAAGTTCAATAATTAATCGGTAGTCGTTTCCCGAAACCGCCGTCTTCAAACCAGACTCTGAGACTCCTAAGGGGTCGATTCGACGACCAATATTCGTTTT
>JAGVOE010000024.1 GCA_020052895.1 Candidatus Woesebacteria bacterium | reverse complement strand
CAAGGTCATTCGTGGCGAATTTCTCGTTACTCCAGTCTTCGAGGTTCACTCCTCTACATCCGGTAAAACCTTCACCAAAGAATATGTGATCTGGAAAATGGGCTCCTTCCCAGGCATTAAAGAAAAGCTTGGCCTCACCGAGCTCAATATCAAGCAGTTTATCGATCTGGGCCATATTCAGTCGGACAACGGTCTCACCTCAAATTACCCTCAAATTTTCGCTGCGGTCATCGATGGGGACGAGGCCCGACACCTCTCAGCTCGTGAGATCGATCCCCAGGATCGCGAACAGTCCAACTTTCAGATCCAGATTGTGCCTATCCAGGAGCTCTCAGAATACCTTGGGAAGGTCGACGATGCTTTCTTCCTGGCCATTGTCGCCCGCCTCCTGGCCAAAAAGATCATTTCCCTCTAATCGACACCCCATTGACAAATCCTCTAGGTCATAAGGTATAATTTACCCAGACTTAAAAAGTCCGTCTTTTACATTTTTACCCGCATTCAGATTCAATTCATTCCCTATTGGAGGTTTCCCTTGAAAAATATTGATCGAACCAAAATGTTTCAGCATGAAGCGGCTCCGTTTGTTCTAACTATCATCGTATTAGGTAACGATGGCTCGCTTGCCCTCTCAGAATCCTTTCCTGGCGAAGATACCTTTTATCTCAATTTCCCGCAAAGGATTCGTATCTCAAACGCGAGAAAGTTGGGAGACGGACATTATTTGGTTGATGAATCAAATGCGGATCTGATTGAAAATGATCCCGTTGTTCTTGAGGCCATCAAAGACACCAAACAACGCGCCGCGATTCATTACAAGGAAAAGCGGATCAACGACCTAATCCGGTTCGTCAATCCGGAAGGTAGCTTTTTTGACCGAAGGGTAATCGTTTATTACTACTTCAAAGGTGTAAGGCCTAAGCCTGTCAAACTTGAAAGACTTCCTTATCCGGCACCCAGCCAATCACTTTCAAGATTCTTCTCGACGAAATATGCAAAGAATGCCTTTGCAAGTTCTTTTCCGAACAACCCCAAAACAGGCCAACTGTTGATAGAAGGCAAGATTCTTAACCTTAAAGATTTCTTTCTCGCCCTATACCACGAACGCAATTAACCTAAGGAGAAAAAATGATGAGTTCATATTTTGATAGTATCAACACCCTGCTCTATCCCTATGTCCTCGGTTTCTGGTCCGAAAACAACGGTGGAGAGCATGTGGTCACCACTCGTGACTGCGACCGGTTCCGCGGTTTGGGCAGTCGCCGATGGTCCACTTTCACCGAGTCACCCAACAACATCTTCAACACCCGTTTGGAAGTCGTCACTTTTGACGACCTCAACGCTGTCAACTTTGATTCCACTCCAGACAATGTTGCGGGCTTCTACGCGGACTTCTTAAAACGGGAAAGGATTGAAGACGACTTCAAAGCCATGAAATTGGTGGAACAGTGCCGTCCTTTCTTCCTTGCTCTTCACGGTGATTTACAAGCCCAGCATCACTATTGCTTGACCGTTCAGGATCCGATGACGACAGTAGAGAAACAAAATGTCGCCTACATCTTCCCCGGAACGCAGATGGATCTGTATGACGCCTTGCCTGAAGAAGAAGTTACCAGGGCTTCACCCATGGTCGGCGGCTCACTTGGTTGGCTTGCCCATCTCACACCCTTCGAAAAGACCCTCGAAAGTATCGCCACCGCCAAGAAACGTTTGGAATAATTTACCTCACCCCGCCTTACGGCGGGGTTTTTATTATCTATTTTGAACCCCTCAACCCTTCTTCCCTAATACTTTTTTCTTTTCAGTACAGACTTAGGATCGAGTTTCAATAGTTTGATTCCTTCCAAAAGCATAAACGCATCATGGACATACTCAGTTTGTTCAGCATTGGCGGTAGCAAGGGTCTTGTAGTCTTTAGTCCCTCTACCAGGCATAAAGATAATCGCCTGACCTGGATTAGCTCCGACTTTAACATTACCCTTCCCTCCGGTATCATCCGCACCCGCCCACCATCCGGGAGCTATTATTTTTGGATAATGTGTTTCCGGATTACTTCGATCAAAAATCGTCATCGTCCCAGCACTCATATGCCCTCCGGCCACAAATCCAGGCTTCTCTTGTAAATACAAATCGTAAATTCTGCTTAGACCCCATTCGGGCCTAGACTTAGAACCGTGATTTTCCAGTTTATCGGCCAAAACTCCCGTATACAACGTTTTCGGTCCCTTTGCAGGTCCAATCGACAGTTTTAGAAGAGATAGGTGATGGATTAGGGGGATATTGGTTTTCTTGGCCAGATAAGACGCCGGAGCCATTCCCAAATGTTCTGACCCTTTACCCACTTTATTTTTCCAGTCTCCTTGTCTCAGAGATTCATCCATCATGATAGCCAAAAATTGATTATTTGTCGTTTCACTACTATTTATCAAGTCAACCAACTTATCCAAAACATCAACTCTATTTTCTAGTTTACCCGCACCTTTGTCGATCATATTCCTTAATGCAATCATCAATGAGTGAGGGTTTCTCGCAAGATTCTTCACAAACTTGCTCATATCTTTAAAACCTTCAATACTACTACTAGCACCTATTCTTACGTTAGCCAGTAAGTTCAACGCAATAGGCAGTTCAGTCTCGATATCAAAAGCCAAAGTATCGTAGGGAACCTTCATCTCCATACCAGTAAACTGGTTTTTTATAGTCTCTCCTCCCACAGTAATTTTATTCAGTGTTGGTTTGTCCTCTTTATATCTAGGTGCCAGTCTGCTGTATGAAGGTAAATAAGAAATTTTTGGAGCCGGTTCTTTTTTGTGGATCCTTTCCAATAGTTCGTCTTTCAACCCTTGGGATTCAGCCCGATTTAGAAGAGTTAGCGCCTCATGAGCTACTCTACCTTCCTCCAGTGAAGCAAAGGGGATATTTATATCTTTTCTTCTCCCTCTAGATGGCACGATCGTCACCCCTTGTCCTGATGGCTCGGCTAGAGCCGCTCCCAGTCGTATCCCAAAAAGATCCCTTGGTTTGTTAGGGTTCGACCCTTTGGCTGTACCGGCAGAAATATAATAGACCGGTGAGTCAGCCCCGGCATAAAACTCCTGAGCCACAGCCATCCTATGAATATGTGCCGCCGCAGACCCTCTACCTCTCGCACTTTGGCTTGTTTTTAACATCACTTCTCGTTGACCGGTTAGTTCGTCATCAGCACTTGCTTTTGGTGGGTTATGCCATACTTTTGTTGTATGCTCATAGCCATTTTGGAACTTAAGTGTCAAGTCTCCCCCATTGATAATGATCGGGATATCAAGCCCACCAGCCATAGATATCCAAGGGTTAATGGTCGTGGCGTCAGCAATCCAGCCAGGATGACCCCAGTACTCCGAAACCATTCCCACGATTTTACCTTTCGCTGCTAGTGGTTCCAAAAACATTATTCTAAGGAACTCAATCTGCTGCTGAACATTTATCGGTGTTTTAGCTGCATTCGTGCTTAGATATTTTCCCACCAAACCTTCTATTTCATCGCCAGCTAGTATTACAAATACATTATCATTTTCCAAAATATAATCTCTAATTCTCTCCATTTCATCGAGATCTCCCGCTATACTTCCGAGATGTAAATCAGACCAAACAATTACTTGGACCGGTTCGTTATTGGGATTGTGCTCAATTTTACGAACCACCCTATCTCTTCCCATGGCATCCATTTCCATCCTTTGAAGCCTCTCCATCGCCTCTTTAAAATCTGCGACCCTATCATCTTCTGATCTAAATTCAGGATAAGACTTAATTGTTCTAAGTGATCCAGATACTTCTTTTTCTTTTTGGGACATTTATTGAATTTTTATAAAAAATTGATAGTATTCAACCAATCCTATTACCTCAACCACCAAAAAACAACTACCAAAATAAGAACCTAACTTAAATTAATTTAATTAACTGAAGAGTCGTGCCCACTCAAAAATTCTTCCACCATCATTTCCACTTCTTCGGCATTATTTGCCGCCATCAGTTTTTTTCGCAGACCAGACGATCCTTCAAATCCTCTAGTAAAGCAAGCCAAATGCTTCCTCATTGGAAAAAACTGAAACGTTCCCCCTCCCTGTCTTGAGTTCTTGAGTTCTTGATTCCTTGAGTTCTTAAATATCTCCTCATATTTCTTCGCCTGCTCCACCATCACCGCCAGCTTCTCTTTTAATTCTTCGTTTTGAGTTTTTGAGTTTTTGATTTTTTGATTTTTATTAAGCACCCAAGGATTCCCCATCGCTTCCCGCCCAATCAGCACCCCATCCATCTTCCCCGTCAAATCAATCTCTCTCCCACTTTTCGTCACAATCTTGAGTTCTTGAT
>JAGVOE010000027.1 GCA_020052895.1 Candidatus Woesebacteria bacterium | reverse complement strand
AGTAACTGTATTTTAGTCTGCCAACCAGTCCCCGTCAAATGCTTTTTTGATGGAAGGACCCAAATAGCCACGATAGTAGAGTTTGGAGATGAGTTTTTGGCGTTCTAAACGGGGAAATTTGCGACAATATCTCTTAAGAGAGAGTAATTCTGCCTCCTGAGAGGCTTCGGACTGGATAGCGGCGGCGGTAATCTCGGGAGCTAGCCCTAGGTACTTGAGCTTGAAAGCAATTACCTTGGGACCATAACCCTTGGAAAGCTGGCGGCGAACGTAAGCCTGAGCCAGATACTGATCATCCAGATAGCCACTACGGCTAAGATCCTCGAGGATAGCCTCGATAACTGAGCCGGCATCTTCAAAACTAAGCGTCTGGGCCCTTAGAGAGAGTTTGGCGTGAAGCTGGGACCTAAAATATGGTCGAGACGAGAGAAGGCGAGTCGCATACTTAAGAAGAGGAGAACGCTGACTACTTTTCTGGCTGGACTCCAGCATTGACTTTGGCCATGACCTGTTCTTTAATCTTCTCAATTAACTCGGGTCGCTCCATCAGAGCGGCTTTGGCTGAGTCTCGACCTTGGGCCAGAGTTTGGCCTTCGTACTTGAGAAATGAACCAGCTTTTTCTACTACTCCGTAAGCAACCGCCGTGTCCAGAAGGTCGCCTAGCTTACTAATGCCGCCCACATTGAGAACGTCAAATTCGGCGATTCTGAAAGGTGAGGCCACCTTGTTCTTGACGACCTTGGCTCGGTGCCTAGAACCGATGATTTCGTCTCCCTCCTGAATGTTGCCAATTTTACGCATGTCGATGCGGACAGAGGCATAGAACTTGAGGGCTTTACCACCGGTAGTGACCTCGGGGTTGCCAAACATCACGCCGATTTTTTCTCGAAGCTGATTGGTGAAGATGACGATGCATTTACTCTTGGAGATAGCCCCGGTAATTTTGCGGAGAGCCTGGCTCATGAGACGCGCTTGCATGCCCATGGAGGCATCACCCATCTCACCTTCGATCTCGGACTTGGGCACCAAAGCGGCAACGGAGTCGATGACCACGACGTCGACACCGCCAGAACGGATAAGGGTCTCGGCGATTTCTAAAGCCTGTTCACCGTTGTCTGGCTGAGAGAGTAAAAGACTATCAAGATCGACACCGATAGACTTAGCTCGAGCAGGATCGACGGCGTGCTCGGCATCGATAAAGGCGGCCACTCCGCCAGTCTTTTGAGACTCGGCAATAACATGGAGAGCCAGAGTGGTTTTACCAGAGGCTTCCGGGCCGTAGATCTCGATAATTCTACCCTTGGGGAAGCCACCGACACCTAGAGCGAGGTCTAAGCTAATTGAGCCGGTAGAAACGGTAGGTAATTTCTCATTTATTTTGTCTGAGCCCATGTGCATAATGGCCCCTTCACCAAACTGTTTGGTAATTTGCTGCATAGCAATCCTGACGGCGGTCAGGCGAGCGTTGTTGTCTACAGGAGAGCCCGTAGATTTTTCCTCTTTTTTAACTTTTTTCGTTGGCTTTGGCATTTTCTTCGGGTGTTTTTTAATACTAAAGTCATTATAACTATTGGGATTATTTTCGCAAGGGGATCCTCATGGTAGAATAAACAGGTTCGGTTACGGGGTGTAGTATAACGGTAGTATGCGCGCATGGGGTGCGCGTGACAGGAGTTCAATTCTCCTCACCCCGACAAAGTGGAAAAAGGAGAAATGCACAATATTCAAGTAGAGGATTTTTGGCCGCCAAAAGAGTCTATACTTGAACGCCTTATCAGAAATCCGAGAATTACTCCTGAGATACTTAAACTTCTTGCAGAGCAAGACCTTCCTCCAAGTGAAACAGGGATTGAGAGACAAGTTGAGGCGACAGATGCACTGGAATATATCCGTTCAGAGATCGATTTTTATCACAAGTACTACCCCGATGGCGCCATATATAAAAAAGAAATTGAGTTAAGTAGACAGAGGACAAAATTGCTTGTGCTGAGCCTGAAGAAAGAGGATTATAAACCACTAATTGAGTACTGTTTGGATAAATCCCTAAAGGAACTGGCTTTTTCGCGCAGATTAGCACAAAACTACGCCGCCATGTCAGAAACCGATCGCGTCCTCGTGGAGAACGTCCACCAAGAACAGATATCTGCTGCGAAAAAATTTGCAAAAACCAAGAATAGAGACGATCTGGGAACGGATCCAGAGCTGTTCAGTGCTTCTGGTAAAGATCAAGCTTTGAGAAGTCGTCAATTATTCGCCTTTGCGGTCTGTCTGGCGAAAGCGACAGTCCCTCGAGTGATATAATATGGGGTAGTAGCCCCTACTGCGGTGGTACCACGGTTGGCTGACCGTAGTCGAAGATTTTGATGGGAAATTGTTCTTGTTTAATTAAATTTTTACCTGAAAAAGTGAGTTTAACGACTAAACCATTTCTAGTTTCTTCGGACCACATCTGATCAAAGACTAAGTTCCCTAAAGAATAATAAATTGGTTTGCCTTTATATTCCTCGTACTCTTGAACCCAGTGAGGGTGATGACCGATAACGACATCGGCGCCGGAATCTATGGCGAGATGGGCTAGCTCTTGCTGATGAAGAGAACGGGGGCTGTATTCGTTACCCCAGTGAAAAGTGGCAATGACCAGGTCGAACACCTTTTTGGCCTCAGAAATTTGGGATTTAATATTTTCCGGTGAGGCGGTAGAGATTCCCAGGGAACCGGAGGCGATATCGGTAAATCCAAGGAAGGCAATTTTGGTGTTTTTGATCGTAACAAAATATGGTTTATTTTGGCCGACCGAGGCAATGCCAGCCTGAGAAAGAACCTTACCAGTTTCGTCGATCCCCTCTTGGCCTTGATTATTAATGTGATTATTGGCCAAATTAACAATATCAATGCCGGCTGAGAGAAGGCCTTCGGCGGAGCGAGGATCGGCGCAAAAAATCATACCCTTATCGGTCGGCTTACATCCGGTTCGAAAGGGAGATTCGAGATTGACCATGGTTAAATCCGCCTCTGAAAGCAGAGAGGTTATTTTTCGAAAGGGCCAGGAGTAATCGGAGTACTTGATCATGCGGGTATTGACCGAGCGGCCGAGCATGACATCGCCGGCAAAGATCAAAGAATAAGTTTCAAAAGTTTGGGGAGTGAGACTGATGTTCAAAGGAATCGAAATTTGATCGGAGATGACGGAAGAATGATTTTTTTGACTAAACAAGAAGGGAGACAAAAATAAAATGAGAAAGAGTGGAATAATCCAGGATAATTTCACTGAGAGTATTATACTTCGATAAAAAAAATACCCCGCCGAAGCGGGGGTGAAAATTAGGCCATAAAAAGTTCTTTGAATTTTTCGATGCCTTCCGGGGAAGCCCAATATCCCCGTACTTTATTCCACAAGAGTATGGTTACGGGCGAGTCCAGGGTGATCTTTGGATAAAACTGTTTGAGTTGGGTCAGCATGTCTTCTTGAGAAACGAAGCCGTCTGCTTCCCATTCTTCAAGAGTGACATCGGAAAGAAGAAGATGTTTGACCTCGGTGATATCAACCATCACAATGAAGAAGGAATTTTCAGGATCACCGATCAACATGGGGCCGTTTTTATAATCACGATGGCCCTCACGAATGGAAATACGTTTAACGCCGGTGATTAAATTGAAGCGCATCTGGGCATCGTCAGCGATCAATAAACCGTAAAGCGGGTTCTTCAAATAAGCCTCCAAGAAAAATATTATTGAATTTCAAATTACAGGGTATATTAACACAAAATAATCCCCTCTTGCGAGGGGCAGGGGAATATTATATCGGGGAACGACCTTTGGAGATTGGTTCTTCGACTTGACTGAGGCTAGTGGTTTCAACCGGGAAGGTGTAGGACTTGGAGCCGGTGCCGATAGCGATATTGGCGGGTAGGAGAAGATTATTGTTGTTGGTATTCTGAAGAAATACTTTGACGTAATAAGCAATTTCGGCAGCCTGATCAGAAAAATCTTTGATCATTGGAAGTTGCATACCACTCTTGACCCATTTGGGGTAAATAATAACATTCACAGGCTCTGTTGGGAGAATATAGTCGGTGCGAGCGAAGGCTTCAAATACTTTGGCCGGCCAAAAGAGAAAACGAACGCGTCCGTCGAGGGTAAGCGGTTTAAAAGCCTCGGTGTAGTGATAGTCAACTTTATTCAATAGCATTTGGAACGAGATAACTTCCGGCTTAAAGACTTGACTGACGTTTTTGAGTTCGATAATTATGTCCAAAGTAAACCTCCTGTCTTTATCTCCAGACTTTTTCCTTAACTGATTCTCGACCCAAGAAACTATATGATTCTCTACCCCATGAGACAACTTTTACTTTTGAAGGTAGATTGAGGGTTTCTGGATGAGATGCCATCAAAAGATCATGTATCTTGAGGCCAATTACAACGGCTTCAACAGAAAAATCTTTGAACCGAGGTCTTTTTTCTTCTGGTTGAATTGTAGGGTTGACGAGTACCTCGACTGGATAAACAGGAATTAAATTGCCGAAAGTATTGCAGGTGTATTCATTGGTCGTCGTTACAATAACTGAGACACCACTGCGATACTCACGCTCAACAACTTTTAAGAGTTTTGAAAGAGCTTTTTGATCCATAACAAAATTCGAAGGAATGTTGGTGAAAGTTATGTCAACGTTCAAAGGAACCTCCTCAATGGGTTATGGGGTATTGTATCACGGGTGGAGTGAGATTGCCACTCCCGCCGCTCGGCGGGATCGCAATGACGATTAACGCTTGGGGGATTGTTTCTTGGCGCGGGCACGACCGCCTTGGCCGGCTTTGCGAGTTTCTTTCATGCGAGGGTCTCGGGTGATGAGACCTTTGGCGCGAAGAGGAAGTTTGTTAGCTTCATCGATCTTGACTAGAGTGCGAGCGAGGCCATGAACCAAAGCGCCAGCCTGGCCCATGAGGCCACTGCCGATGACTTTGATACTACCAGTATATTGACCGACGGTTTCGGTAATGACAAAAGGAGATAAATAGATTTTTTTGAAAGTAGCCCCTTTAAAATAATCAGAGATCGGCTTACCATTGACAACCAGCTCTTGTTTACCTGGCCAGAGCCGGACTCGAGCGATGGCGGTTTTGCGACGACCAACCGCGGAGAAATACTCCTTGGGCATAGTGAGAGCTCCCCTCTTGACCGGGACGGTCTTGACGGGCTTGATAGCGACTTTAGATTTTTTGGATAGTTTTTGAGCCATATATTAGTTCTTAGTTGTTAGTTCTTGGTTCTTAGTTTTGAGGCCTAGTTCAACGGCGTAAGGATGCTGATCGTCTAGGAATAGTTTTAAACGTCTTAGGCGATTTTGCTGAAATTTGTCCTTGGGAAGCATCCCTTTGACAGCCTTCTCGATTACCTTACGGGCGTCTTTGGCGGCTAGTTGGGCCAGGGTGATTTCTTTGAAGCCACCAGGAAAGCCTGAGTGAGAGTAATAGATCTTGTCGGTCATTTTTTTACCAGTTACCTTGAATTTGGCAGCGTTGATAGCGACGACAAAATCACCGTTATCTAGGTGATCCCCAGTAAGAGCCTTGCCTTTCCCCATCAAAAGTTTGGCTATTTGAACGGCTACTCGACCCAGGACTTGACCTTCGATATCAATTAGGTGCCAGTGGTGTTTGACGTCTGAGAATTTGAGAGTGGTAGTTTTCATTTGGTTTTGGCTTTGATGACTTTTTTGGTCTCTTTCTTGATGACGGTTTTGACCTCTTTAACTTTTTTAACTTTTTTTTCTGGTTCCGGAGGGAGAGGAGCAACCAAAGTTAAAGAAGCAGTAGGAGTGGAGTCGCCTTTGCGAAGACCCACTTTCTGGATACTGGTAAAACCGCTACGGCGACCGCCCATGACAGGGATAATGAAGTCAACCAGTCTATTGGCCGTTTGGTGACTGCTAAGCTGAGCCGCGATGCGACGTCTATTAGCTAGAGTGCCGTCGGTGGCTTTGGCGGCCAGTTTGTCAAAGAGACGCTTGATGACCTTAGCTTTAGCCACGGTGGTAGTGATTTTCCCCAGCTCGATAAGCTGACGGAGCTGTATCTT
>JAGVOE010000061.1 GCA_020052895.1 Candidatus Woesebacteria bacterium | reverse complement strand
TGTAAGACTATCGCCGTTGGTTTTTCAAAAGTTACTTTTGCCATATTCATGGCCTTTTCCATCTCTTCCATATTATGTCCATCCACTTCTATCACGGCAAATCCAAAAGACTTTAATTTTTCTCCCAATGGCTCAAGTGGCATAACCTCTTCAGTGTGTCCATCTATCTGGATATTATTTCTGTCTATTACCACGGTTAAGTTCGACAGTTTGTACTTAGCCGCACTCATATAAGCTTCCCAGACCTGACCTTCATTTTGTTCTCCGTCTCCCATAAAACAAATTACTCTGTATTTTTTATTATCCATCCTGGCCGCCAGAGCCATACCCACTGCGACGCTTATTCCTTGACCAAGCGGTCCACTGCTATTTTCTACCCCGGGTAACATTCGTGCCACCGGATGTCCCTGTAACCTGCTATCAATTTTACGCAAACTCGAAAGCTCTTCTTTTGGAAAAAATCCCGCTTCGGCCAGAACTGCGTATAGTACCGGACAGTAATGTCCTGCCGACAAAACCACTCTATCTCTCTCTTCATTCCACGGATCTTGAGGATAAACCTTTATCAGTCCGCCTAAATACAATAATGTCCAAAAATCAGCCGACCCCAACGCACCGGCCGGATGGCCAGTCTCTGCCTCCACCAGCATTTTTATAACTTCAACTCTTATTTCATTCGCCTTCACTTCCAAATCAGAAAAACTCATATCTCCATCTTATCAAACCATCTACTCGATAAACGCTTTCTCTCCACTCAAGTCATCCTTTATTTCCGTTCGTGGTGGCATTTCCTTGTCAAACTCCGACAAATACTCCAGTACCTGCCCCGGTGTGGTCGCAATCTTATATACCCTCAAAGCTCCCGGCCTCGTCCCTATCAGCATATTTTTTACCAAACTTTCCATTATTGGATACCAAAAATCTCCATACAGTATGAGTGGCTTGTGATGTCCGAAGTAGAGATAAGCTAGACCCCAAGCCATACCAAACTCCGACAAAGTTCCCGTCCCCCCGTTAAATATTACGTAAGCGTCACCCAGCTCAAGCAACTTCATCGTCCTGTCAACATAGTTATGCATGATAATCTCCTTATCAGCCTTATTTTGAGGATCCTTACCTTCAAAGTTTTCAATAAACTTAGGATAAAAGGTTGCGACCGAAGCTACTCCTCCACCTTCATGAGCCCCCTCAGTTGCCGCTTTCATCACTCCCGGACCACCCCCATTGACAATTTCCAGTCCATTTTGGGCCAATAGTCTAGTTACCTCAACCGTTTCTTTGTACAAAGGATGGTCGAAGGGACAATCCGCAAATCCAAATACGGTCACTGCCTTTAAGTTCTTGAGTATCATACTCCCACCCCCATATTTTCCAACCATTTAAACTCCTTTTCAATGTTTTCCGCCCCAAACAGGTCCGATCCCACCACAAATTCCATTCCCAGAAAATCTTTACTCAGCTGATCTTCACTTATTTCTTGGGCCCATTCGGCTACCAAACATTTTTTAATATTGGCTACATTTAGGCCTCCGTCGATCACAATCTTCACAAACTCACTCATCCCTCTCACTTTTTTAATTTTAGATAAGACTCTCTCATCAAATTTATTTATTCCCTGACTCCCGGCCTTAACAGCCATTAGCAACACTCCATCTAGGCCATTTATTACCTCCTCTAAGCCATCAAGCGGAGTCTCGATATCAAAAGCTAAACCCGCTTTCATACCAGCAAATTCCGTATCGGCAATAAACCGGTCTCTGTCTCCCATTTTTTCGATCTGACCGTAAAGGGCTGTCATTCCCGAAGCGGCACATCTCTCCACCCATTCTTCAGGCTTGTCCACCATAAGGTGGCCCTCAAAATCGATAATCGTGTCGATATTCAAGAGAACTTCCGGTACCACTGTCTCCGTTTGGGCAAACTTACCGTCAATCACGTCCATCTGCACTCTCTTGGTTATTCCCCAAACTCTTTTCAACTTTTCCTCAAAAGAAGTAATGTCTTTCTCTAAAATTGATGGGACTATTGTGACCATACTGCTTCTAGTTTATCAAGTTTTTCCAATCTCTTCTGATACCTTTCCGAGCTACTAAACTCGGTACTTAGAAATACTTTCACCATTTCTTTTACTCCCTCATCAGTTGAATAGTCTGCGGGTATCGCCAAAGCGTTTATATCGTCGTCTTTCCGTCCCTGGCGTACTGCTTCGACATCAAACCCCAGTCCACATCGTACCCCCTTTCTTTTGTTGGCCGTTATGGACATGCCCATGCCATTTCGGCAAAACAAAATCATCCGAACCTGTCCTGAGCTTGCCGAAGGATCTTCCATCATCTCCACCACCGCCTTCATCGCATAGTCCACATAATCATCATCGGGGCTCAAACTCTCATTTCCCACATCGGCCACCTCATACCCCTCCTCAGCTAGCCAAGTCTTAATCAACTCTTTCATCTCAAATCCCCCATGATCCGCCCCCAGTATTACTCGCATAAACTAATCTTAACATCTCCCTTGTCAAAGGGAGAAGCGGCGTAGCCGAGAGGGATTTAATCAATCCCAAGCTCCGCCCTTAATTCTTCCGACATTGCTCCGGTACTCCAAGGTGGATCCCAGACCAGCTCAACAGTGACATTTTTTACTTCCGGCACTTCCTTGATTGCCTCTCTCACTTTCTTATCAATTACCGGCGCCAGTGGACACCCAGGGCTGGTCAGAGTCATCTCTATCTCTGCTTCGCCAGCTTCGTACCGGACATCATAAATCAGACCCAAGTCCACAATACTTACTCCCAGCTCAGGATCGATCACCTTTTTCAAGGCTTCACGAATTTTTTCTTCAATCATCATCAGTAGTACTTCTCATAATGAATCTGTTCTTCAGGTACCCCTTTTTCTTTTAACCTCTTTTCCGTCTCGACAATCATTTCGCGTGAACCGCATAGATACACCAGAGTCTTACTCCAGTCTTGTGTCAGCCCATTCACCAATCCTCCCAGGTGACCTCTAAATCCTGGCCAATCTTCCAATGGTTGAGATATTACAATATCAAATTTAAAATTATCATAATCTCGGCTAATATTATCCATTTCCTTAAGCCAGTAGAGATCCGTTTCGTGTCGCACTCCCCAAACAAGCCTCACTTCGCCCTTAAAACTCTTTTTATCCAGCAATTCTTCAATCATGGGCCTCATCGGGGCAATCCCCGTTCCGGTAGCCAAAAACGTGATGTTTCTTGCCCTCTCTATGGCTTGAAGGTCTATCGTAAAATTTCCCAAAAATCCCAACACTTCCACCTCGTCACCCACTTTGAGACTCAGGATATACTTCGATCCCTCTCCCATCGGACTTACATCTACCAACACATCAACGATGTTCCCTCCGGGCAAACTGGCTACCGAATACGACCGTCTCAAACCCTCACCATTTACTTTCAGGCTGACATACTGCCCTGGAGTAAAATCTACTTTTTCGTCAAAACGGATTCGGATCAGATGATTTTGTCCGGCCAAATTTTCTCTAAACTCAACCTTTCCGATTAATTTCTTTGGAGACATTTATCTAAAGACGATTATTATTCCCATCACCACCAAAGCCATTCCCAAAACAAATCTCATCCAAACAGTATTTTTGTGTTCCCACTCCTTCATTTCCACTACCCGTTTTCCCCCTATCATGACCATCAGTATAACTATGAGTGGCATAACAAAAATCAAATTATAGTAGAGAAAATAACCAAGCACCGCCGTCATGGACAGTCCCGATCTGGCAATCACGGCCGTCGTTCCCACATAGAGAGGTAACATACATGGCGTAGCAAAAATCGTTGTTAACACCCCAATCAACACCGTCACTCCGGCACCGGTCTTGGCCATCAATTTACTGATCTTTTCAAAACCCATCTTTGGCATTCTCAGATGAAAGGGTGAGTCTTGCCAAAAAACATCTTTCAATTGTATTAGTCCCGCAATCACAATCAATCCTCCAAGAATTTGTTTAAACACTCCCGCGAGCCACCACCTCTGCATGTAAAAAGCCGCCTGATAAAACATCAGTCCCAAGACGAGATATGTCACAAACACACTCAAAATATACAACCCCCCATCCCAATATAATTTCCCCATGTAGGGGCGGCCCCCTGTGGCCGCCCGTTTTGTTTTTTCGCCGCCCATATTTCCAAAAACAAGAAGGTAGCCCAGAAAAGTAATCATCATGCCAATTCCGCATGGATTGATTCCATTAGCCAGAGCTGTGACTGTCAAAATAGGCAGATTAATCATTTTTATTTATTTAGTAGTTCCTTAACTTTATCTACTACAAATGGAGTTCCCACTTGTTCTCCGTTGACAAAGAATGTCGGTGTCCCAGATAGCTGAAGTGACGCGGCTAGATCAGCATCTTTTTGGACGTTATCCGCCACTTCCTTTGACGCCAGCGCTTCCAAAAATACTTTCTCATCTAGACCCAAACTAGCAGCATACTCCCCAAAGCTGGCTTCTGGTTTATTGCTCTCCGACCACTCTGCCTGTTTCTCATATAAGACATTCATCATCTCCCATCCCTTTCCCAAAGTTCTGGCCGCCTCTACTGCCCTGGCCGAAACTAGAGCATAGCGGTGTACCGAAGGAGGCAAGGGAAAAAGTCTCGTCACCACTCTCACCCCGGGCATTTCAAACAATTCCTTAGTCTGCTGATCGGCCGCCTTACAGACCGGACACTGCATGTCAGAGAAATTTACCACCGTTACCTTAATTTCCCCATTTTCTTTAACAAATCTGGCTCCATCAAGTAAAACTTGTTCGTCTATTTTTAAGCTACTCTCCGGACTAGCCATTCTAGACAGTCCCCACATCACGACCAGCAGCAACAAAGTACTCCCTAAGACCACTTTTAATATTAGTTTCCAATCATCCATTATTCTCAAATACTTTTAATAACCCACGATAGGCTAGCATGGCGCACTTCATTCTACCTGGATTTATCTCGCCACCCAACATCTTTATTATCCCTGTTTCTCCCAACTTTTCCAAGCCTCTCTTGTCCATCCCCACCACTTTCTCCGACAGCATCGATGCCGCCGCCGTTGAAATAGCACACCCCACCCCCCGCCACTTCATCTCTTTTATTACCAAATCTTCCTTATCTTGAGTTCTTGAGTTCTTGTTTCCTAGAGTTCTTATTTGTATCTGCACCACATCTCCACATGACGCATTCGCCTCATTTATGGTCACATCCGCCCCCTCCATCTCCCCGAAATTCCTCGGGTTCTTATAATGATCAATTATTTCATCCTTGTAATCCATTTTAGATAAACACTTTTGGTACTTCTTTTAATTTTTCGACCAAATAATCAATTTCTTCTTTAGTATTGTAAATATAAAAAGTCGCCCTCACCATCGCCGGCACTCCAAAACTAGTTACTAGAGGGGCTGCACAATGCTGACCAGAGCGCACTGCTATTCCATAGTTATTTAGTACTTGTGCCAC
>JAGVOE010000067.1 GCA_020052895.1 Candidatus Woesebacteria bacterium | reverse complement strand
GGTCAAAACCACCCAGTGGAGCCGATTTATTTTATGACATAATGATTTAGTTATGGCGCACCCTGCCCACACTTTATTTTTGCCTCATCCCCACAACAATCACAAGGCCATCCTTCTCTGGCCCCGTTCGATTGTCATTCTCATCGGTCTTTTTATCATGGGCCGCTCCATCGTCGACATTACCATCGGTCTCCTGCCCGGAGTTTTGGGTTATGCCTCTCAAATTGATCCCAGCAAAGTCATCGAGCTCACCAATGCCGAACGTCAAAACGCTGGCTTGGGTACTGTTACCTACAATTCTGCACTTTCTCAGGCCGCCTCCGCCAAGGCCGCCGATATGTTTGCCAATAACTACTGGGCCCACGTCTCTCCACAAGGGACCGACCCTTGGTCATTTGTGACTAGCTCAGGCTATCAGTATCAGCATGCTGGAGAAAATCTAGCTCGAGACTTTAGCAATTCTCGGGACATCGTTACCGCCTGGATGGCCTCACCCACTCACAAAAAAAATCTTCTTGATCCTCGTTATAAGGATATCGGGGTGGCCGTTTTGGATGGCTATCTTAACGGTGTCGAGACTACCCTCGTGGTTCAAATGTTTGGCACTCCCCAAACCTCTGTCGCCAGTATTACTTCAGACCGGATAGACGCGATTCCGGTCATGGCTAGTGAAAAAATCATTCCCTCATCTGGCCTCTCTCCACTGGATCTTTCTCGTTCTTGGTCACTGGCCTTTGTCATATTGGTTCTTTTTGCTCTCAGTCTGGACTGGGTCTTTGTTCTCCGCTACAACATTATTCGTATCTCCGGTAAGAGCTGGGCTCATCTAACTTACTTTATAGCTATCGCCGTCATCATTACCATTATTAAACAGGGAATCATCTTATGAAAAGGCCACTCAAACACCTTCTTGATTACCTGATTCTTTGTTTTCTGATGTCCGTCTCGGTAGTTCTCACTCTGCTTTTTAACGGCAATCGCCATTTTCAGATCATTACTATTGTCAACACCTCTTTTTTCTACTTCCTTTGGGGCGTACTCCATCACCGGAAAGAGAAGACTCTGGAACCCAAAATCATCACCGAGTATCTGGTGATGGCTATACTGGGAACCGTTTTGGTTATTAGTCTACTATGAGAGAGCTTCTTACTGAGTGTCGTATAATAATCTCCATATGAAAGGAATTGTTTTAGCCGGTGGCCGCGCCACCCGTCTTCGTCCGCTTACTTGGGTCATTAGTAAACAGCTCTTGCCTGTTTACAACAAACCCATGATCTATTACCCCATCGAGACTCTCATTCGGGCGGGCATCGACGACATTCTGATTATTTTGTCACCCGAGAACTCCGGTTTGTTTCTAAATCTCTTAGGTACTGGTGAACAGTTCGGGGTTCATTTTAGTTATGCCATTCAAAAAGAGCCAAAGGGTCTAGCCGAAGCCTTTATTATTGGCGAAGACTTTATCGGTAAGGATGATGTCACCATGATTCTGGGAGACAATATTTTTGATGAGGATTTTTCCGATCGCATTAAATCCTTTAAGTCTGGAGGCCAGATCTACATCAAAAAGCTCCCAACTATGGAGGAAGTTCGGCGGTTTGGAGTGGTCGAAATTGATAAAGAGAGCAACGTTATCTCCATTGAAGAAAAGCCAGAGCACCCCAAATCGATGTACGTCTCTACCGGTATCTACACCTTTGATCATCGAGTTTGCGAAATAGCCAAAAATCTTCAGCCTTCAGGTAGGGGAGAGATTGAAATCAGTGGCAATCCTAGCGTCAGTAATACTTTCTTGACCAAGGGCGAGCTCAAAGCTTATGTCTTTGACAGCTACTGGCAAGATGCCGGAACCTTTGACAGCTTACTGGAAGTGGGGACCCACATGTCCAACAAGCACCAAACTAAATCATGAAATTACTGGTTACCGGTGGCGCCGGCTTTATCGGCTCAAACTTTATTCATTACTGGCTCGCTAAGTATCCGGACGACACCATCGTCAATCTTGATCTGCTAACCTACGCCGGCCATCTGGAGTCCCTTAGTGACCTTAAAAACAACCCCCACTACACCTTTGTCAAAGGGAACATCACCGACCCTCAGATTGTCGATCGTCTGGTTTCAAGCGTCGATCTTATCGTTCACTTTGCCGCCGAGTCTCACGTCGATCGCTCCATTCTGGATCCTCTAATCTTCATTAAGACCAACGTTTTAGGCACCCAAATCCTCCTGGAGGCGGCTCGGAAACATGGGACAAGATTTCACCACATTGGTACCGACGAGGTTTTTGGCGCCCTACCTCTCAATAGTGACCTCAAATTCAATGAAAATACTCCATATGACCCCCAGAGCCCCTACTCGGCCTCCAAGGCCGGCTCAGACCACTTAGTTCGTGCCTACTTCCACACCTTTGGCCTGCCGGTGACCATCACCAACTGCAGTAACAACTTTGGGCCCTTTCAGGACCCCGAGAAGTTTATCTCACGCATGATTACCAATCTCTTAACCAATCAAAAGGTCAAGGTCTATGGAGACGGTCTGTACGTGCGTGACTGGCTCTTTGTTGAGGATCACTGCCGAGCCATCGACGACGTCGTTCATCGTGGCCAAATAGGGGAAACCTACCTGGTGGGTGGCCTCACGGAGGATATAAATAACCTCCAGATTGCCCAAAAGGTGCTTAAGCACCTCGGTAAAGACGAATCTGAGATTGAGTACGTTACCGACCGACCTGGGCACGACCGCCGCTACGCTGTGGACTGGACCAAAATCAACCGCGAACTTGGCTGGGAACCGACCAAGGACTTCGACGCCTGCCTCAAAGCCACGGTAGACTGGTATCTTAGCCACGAAGACTGGTGGAAACCCCTCAAGTCCCAGTCCGAGGCTATTTACAAGTAACCCTAATAGGGGTATAATTCGCGAGCTATGGGACTTAAGAAAATCAAGCACGAAGCCATCTCTCTGCCCAGAAAAACCAAACTCTACCGTCAAACGTACGAGAAGGCTCTTGGGATCGAAAATGTCCACGTTCTGAAGGTCAATACCTTTGCCGATGACTTCGGAGGTTGGTTCAAGGAGACCATGCGACTGGACCTTAAAGGTCACAACGTCGCTCTCAAGGACCTAGGCATCAAATTCCGTCCTATTCAGGCTAATACCTCCTTTTTGGCTCCCAAGACCAAGAGATTCTGGCACATCCACTTCAGTCAAAACGAGATCTGGACTACCAACGGTACGATCATTCTCGGTTTAATTGATTACCGCCCCGAGTCTCCGAGCTACAAAACTCAAATGAAGGTGATTCTTTCGGCCGATAAGCTTATCTACATTCCCGCCGGTGTGGCCCATGGTTTCATCAATCCGACTCTGGATTTTGTCACCCTCAACTATTTTACCGATCAATTCTTTGTGGCGAATGAGCATACCGAGGAATGCCGTATTGACCCCAAAGAAGTCTCCTATGACTTCGTGAAACCTGAGATAATGTAACTCATGTCCAAAATAAAAGTCTTAGTTACCGGCGCCAGTGGTTTAGTCGGTTCTCGTTTTATTGAGTTATTTAGTACCCACTTCGATTTCGTCACTCCAAACTACCCTGAGTTTGATATGACCAATGCTGTCCAGATGCACGAAGTAGTCGAAAAAGTGAATCCCGACTGGATCGTAAACTTCGCCGCCTTTACCGATGTCAACGCCACCGAGCTTCAAGCCGGGGACGAAAATGGCCCTGCCTGGCAAGCCAATGTCGAAGGCGTGCGTCATTTAACCTCCGCTTTCAAATCTCCAAACTTCATCCAAATTTCTACCGACATGGTTTTTCCTGGGGACTTAAGCCAGCCCGGTCCCTATTCCGAAACAGAAGTACCTCCGGAAACCAAGGAAAATTTGACTTGGTATGGTTGGACCAAAAACCGGGCCGAAAAAATTGTTCAAGAAAGAGGTGGCACTATCCTCAGAATCATCTACCCTGTCCGGGCTCACTTCGACTCTAAATTGGACTATCTCCGAGGCGCTCTCCAAAAATATGTCAATGGTCAAATGTATCCCTTATTTTTCGACCAACAAATCTGTATCGCTTTTATTGATCAAATTGCCGAAACTCTGACCAAAATTATCGAGACCGACTCTCACGGAGTTTTCCACTGCGCTTCCGACACTACCACTCCATACGAATTAATCACTTATGTGGTCGATCAGCTGGGGGCTGATGCCTCCATCATAAAATCAGCTTCGATCGCCGAATTTCTTAAAACTCAAACCAATCCTAACCGCTACCCGGTGTGGGGAGGTCTAAAGGTTGTCCTCACCGAAGAAGCCTTGGAAACTCATTTTTCCACCTGGCAAACCGTAGTCGAGTATTTAATAGGTCAAGGCCTTTCCCTCCCCAAAGTTTAATCGGTTATACTAGTAGTTAGATGAAACTCTCAATCGTCATTGCGAGGAGCGAAAGCGACCTGCCTGCCGGCAGGCAGGCGTGGCAATCTCACTCCACAAAAATTTATTTAATTTCTTTCCTTTTTTTCTTCTCTTTTTTTGTACCTCCTGTTTTTGCCGATGCCAAATCTGACTACGACTATCAGTACGGACAGTATCGCCAAAACTATCCTGAGTTTTCTCTTTTAAAGTTGGATTATCTCAATACTCCCAGTCTTGATAATCAGCAAAAAGCCATTCTCTCAGCCAAACAAACCATCCTAGCTCGCGATCTGGCTAAGGCTTCCTTTACCCTGTATCTTACAGATCTAATCAATAGTACCAAGACCTCCTATATTCCTCTTCAGCCCATTGTCTCCAGCCTGGTTACTACTCGAGAATACTACCTGCAAGAAGCTCAAAAGTCTCAAAGTATCGTCACTCAGGAGGGCTTAAGTAGCTACACTCAAGACTATCTCCAGTCCGTGGTTCATCACGACCGGGTTGTTAAGTTTGGTGTCTTGGCTGGTAAAATTTCCACCTTGATCAGAATCCAGCTGGATCTCAAGGCCGCTCTGGAAAACCTGGTCACCAGACTGCCGTCCTCTCTCCCCGCCACCTTGGTAGCTAGAATCCAAGAGCTTCGTGACTCTGCTAAAGTCGTGGACATCAAAATAGATGCCATGACCAAAAACATCAATTTTCAGGAAGAAGAGGAGTCTGCCGACGCAGAGATATTTTTCTCCTCCAGAGTCGAAAAGCTCGTCGAGATTCGGACTCTTCAAATCGACTGGATCAACCGGCTCATTGATATAGACAAAAACTATGCTCAACCTAACCTCTAAAATTACCAATCCAGAGGCCATCAAACTCCTAAACGATCTAAAGAGTGGCGTTTTTTGGGCTCCCATCAAGGCCTGGTTTATTCGCTATCAATGGTATTTGGTGGGTGGTTTGGTCGTTATCTTTCTCCTGATTGCTTTATCCGTGGGTAAAGCCGTTTTTCGTCGTTCCCAAGCTCCAGTTTTCCTTCCTCCGGATATCGGCACTCCCGAGCCAACTATTCAAGAGTCTTTCACTTCTATTTACGAGCCTCTGAGACAGAATATCCTAAACTTCGGGATAGACTTACCAGATCCAATTATTCCACCATTTGATAACGCTATTAATCTAGAAAGTGATAATATATAAACTATGGCCAAATCAGCACCCCAAAAAACCGTTACTAAAAAAACTTCTTCTATGAAAGAATCAAAAACAAAATCCGTCAAGACCATTAAGGCTCTCAAAAAACTTCGCCCTCTGGCCGTGAAACACTCTCCCCTTAACTTTTTTGTCAAACTACTTCTCATTATTGCTCTTGGTTCCGGCCTCTTCCTAGTGGCTCAGAAGTACCGTGGTCACTTTTTGGCCGGTACAGTAAACTCTGTCCCAGTTACTCGCTACGAGTTAAATCAAAAAATGGCTGAAAAGTATGGCCAGCAAACCTTTGATGAGATCGTTTCCGAGAGATTACTGAACGCCGAGATAAAAAAGAATAAAATCGTTGTCACCGAAGAAGAGGTCGCGAGTGAGATGACCAAGATCGTTAAGGACTACGGTAGCGATGAAGCTTTCAAAGCCGCTCTGGCTCAATATAATCTGACCGAAGACAAAGCCAGAGAATCAATCAAACAAAGTCTCAGTCTCAAAAGATTAATCGAGACAGTTTATAAGATTGAGATCTCCGACGAAGCCATCAAGAAGTACTTTGACGATAACAAAACTCAGTACTCCGACAAGAAACTGGAAGATGTCTCGGCCGAGATAAAAGAAACTCTTTACCAGCAGGAAATCTACACCAAGACCCAAGAGTGGTTTACTGGTATTAGAAAGTCGGCCAAGGTGGTTGGTTTTATCTAAAGTGTGAAAAAAACTGCCCCCACCCTCCTAAAGCGTTGGGCAGTTCCGGCGGTTACGGCTTTGGTTGTCGTTAGTCTGGCTGTCGTTACCTTACTCCAAAAAACACCACCAGCCTCCAAACAGACACAAAATCTAGATCAAACTGTGACCGTCCTTCCGGCTGAAAATCTTTCTTTACCCAATCCGGACCTTAGAAGCAGTAATTCCCTGGAGTCGGTTTTCAAAAATCGCCGCACCAGAAGAGACTTTCAAGACAAAGAATTATCCTTAAAGCAGGTATCTCAGATGTTGTGGGCCGCTCAGGGCGTGACGGTGGACTGGGGCGGTCGAACAACTCC
>JAGVOE010000044.1 GCA_020052895.1 Candidatus Woesebacteria bacterium | reverse complement strand
TGCGTTGTAGATATAGATTTGGAAAATCATAGCTATGAAATTGAGACATTGATTGATCTACAGGGTTTTTTGGCTAAAACCGGTGAAAAATACACGGACACGGTGGTTTTTGCAAAAGATTGGGAAAAAATGATGATGCAGGTAGTTGCGGATAGAGCTGAAAGAGCGACTGATAAAAAAGTTACTTGTGATATATCATCTGGCTTTGACTGTACGCTGGTGGCGTATTCACTTCATAAAATACTTGGGGATCGACTGGTGTGTAGTTCGAAAGTGTCTGATGTAACCATGGAGGAAACAGATGTGGGTCTAATGAGTCAGTTTGCGAAGTTACACAATATAAAACTTGAAATGATTGACGTAACGAAATTCGATGAAAATGAAACTGACCTATCTACTGAGTGGAACAAAAATGATCCGTTTCAAATAAGAGTTACGGGTTTTGAAAACTACATAAAAATCTTGGAAAACAAGAATGTAAAGATTCAGTTTACCGGTGAGGGTGGTGATGAGTCCTATTCTGCTTCCGAAATGGATTTACCGGAAAGCTTTCCGGTACAAAATAGTTTTTTTGTCAACGTAATGTACCTAAAAAAACTGAAATTAGAGAGACTATTTACCAAAGAAACTGTAGATTATGCTTTGAGCAAGGAGCGATTTAATTCCAGAAAAGAATATCCGATGGTTGTTCCGACATCTTCGGCGATACCAACTGAAAATACATTTTGGAGCATTTGGGAAAAAGACATATGGATGATGAACCCTTTTTATGACACCCGTCTACTTGCTCTTGCCAGGATGATGCCAGAATCGATTAAAGGCATGAAGCAAGAGCGAAAGCTTGTGGTCCTAGGCAATCTTCCCGAAGTATTTCCAAAAGAGATGTTTGTCCAGAAAAAAGGTAGGGAAGGCGCATTTGTTGGCTTTGTCAGAAAACAGAGAAAATTTGTATTGGAAATACTTGAAAATTCAGTACTGTCAAATTTGGGGGTGATAGATAAAGACCGGATTATAAAAATGGTTGAAGCAGAAAAAAGTGATCTGGATGATCCAGAGTTTGCGATCGTTTTTCAAACAATGATGCAGCTTGATTGGTTTTTGCAAAAAAACCTAGCATAGCACTGGGTTTTTGAGAGTTGTATTTTCCGGGCCAGACAGCGCCTATGCCTACACACAGGTGATGGAGTATGTGGAAGCAAGTGAGATGCCGGTATTTATGGCTAAGAAAAACCAGGCCGGTGAACCTCTTTATGCCCTGATGGCCATTCCCGGTACGCAAGAGTGGGCAGTCTCATACTTATGATTTTAATCAGTTAAGAGATATGTATGTAGTGAGTGACGGACCAAAATTAACTTGTACTAGTATTACAGCCACTGTGCCAAGCAATCCAACCCTTTGTGGAACTCAACCTTGTAGCTTAGTCAACAACATGAGCTTTGGTTTTGACAGATACTGGGCTGGTTGGTGGCAAACAGTAGGGGCTGATGTTCACGCTGAAAACGGTCTAAAAAGTAGTATTCCTTCGTCTCACTTGGGGGAGCAGTCCTTAATATTGGGAGATGGAACGGCTAGTAATCGCAGGGGTGTAGCAAGTTACGGAATATTAACGGGGATGGGCGATTAACTATTCCTGCTGAGTTGTTTAAATTGGGCAAGTTTGTATAAAGGGGCAAAGGGTGGATATGGAAATCATTATAAGAGAGTGTGAAGCTTTGGGGGTGTTAGGTAGAGCTGGGGGATATAATTTAAGTAATGAGAGTTGCGGTTTATAAAAATAGTTTGTTGTTTGGACCTTCCCAGGTAATAAACTATAGAAGTGATGTTTGGCTAAATATAGCCACCAAGCTGGTGTCTTTGGCTGGGGTGGTATTTTTGTAGTCGGTGGCCTATGAGGGAGATAATTATTTGGTGGGCACCTTGGTTTTGAGAAGAGCTTTTGGTCTGAGCGAGCTAAAACTGGAGATGCTGTTTTAGACCTCGCTTATTACATCGAATCCCTTGAAACTGCCAGTAATAGCAAGTCCAATTATTTTATCGTCACATATTCCTTTTTCTCGGATCTGTCTAGCCGTTTCGTTTAGAGTAGAGCCTGAGCCGACAGCGTCATCAATTAGGAGAATATTACCATGCTGACTATTATCGCTAACCACAATTGAGTGACTCGCATTTTCAATTCGGTCAGATAGTTTGCTTAAGCTTTTTTGAGGAACTGCGACGTCAGCTTTAATTTTCTTTATGTTTATAATTCTGGTTTTTAGTTTAAGCTTCTTTTGAAGCACAGTCATAAATTGAACCTGTCTTTTGACGGTCGGTGGTATGAAACCAACACTTGTAATATTTTTTTCTTCAATAAGTTTTTTTATATCTGGGGCAATGTCATCTATTAAATCAGTAATGAGAGACTCCTGTTGGCTCTGCTTAGCGTAGAGTAATAGCTGTCCAAGCTTTGTTTTACCAAAGCGATCAATACTGTAGAAATCTAGATAGTAGAGATTGTCTAGAAATACATTTTTGTAAGTGCTTTTGATCTTAGACATGCCGTCTATTAAGCCATTCTTCTTGTATTTTGAAAACTTTTTTACCATGTCCACATATTCATTAGCTGTTTTTTTAAAGGACAAATTTTGCTTTTGGCACCAGGCAAAAAAACCATTAACACCGTTAAGTTTCTTTCCTGATGGTGTAATGAAAAGGTAATTTTTCTCTATGATCTGGAAGATTTTTATGGGTAAATTTTCGATTATGGGTGTCTGTTTGTCGTTAATCTGATAATAAACTACAGGAGGGTGGCCTTTTTTGATCAGGCTATTATTTTTTAGGAGAGAAAATAGTTGTTTGCGCACAGCTCTATCGGTGATTCCTAGATGTTCAGCAAGTTCTTGACCAGTGGCCTGTTTGTTAGTTGTAATGAAATCTAGAATGTTTTTGCTCGTCTTCATAAAGTTATTTTATCACAAAAAGTTCCTAATAGTATGGGAACTAGGAACTAATGGATAACTATTTAGTTGGTACCTTGGTTTTGAGAAGAGCTTTTGACCAGAGCGGCCCTTACTTAATTAGCTTGAGGAATTCTTCTTCGGTAAAACCAGTGTCTTGAATTATAAAAAGTATGATGGGAACCAGATGATCTTTTGAGAATAAATCCGCTTTTGAGGAGGATGTGTGATAGTTTAAATGCCGTAAGTATGGGTAACCTCAAGGTGTTGAGAGATGGCGAGTCGGAGGTTTTTTTGGGTTTCTTCGATGGTTTTACCACTGGTATGTACGCCTGGTAAGGCGGGGACAAAGCCATGAAAATTCTTACCATCTTCGCTGATTATAGCCCGATTGACCTACAAGGACTCTCCTCGTAGGTACGGTCGGGGTGACGAGGTGGAGGGAGATCCCTGCCTGCCCTCCTACCGGCGGGTAAACCGGCAGGCAGGCCTGCAGGACTGTCTCTTTTGGTGTTATACTTTTGTTATGCAAATTGAGATTGGAGATCTATCAAATCAAGTGAGTGGCACTCTCCAAAGTAATGGAGTAGTTTTTGCTGGTTTGTTTGGTTCCCAAGCAAAGGGGATGGCAACAACTACAAGCGACTATGATTTTTTAGTTGAGTTCAGCCCACAAAAGAAATATACACTTTTACACCTGGTAACTCTTAAAGAAGAGTTAGAAAAGAAACTTCACAGCCCTGTGGACGTAGTAACTCCAAACGGTCTGGATCGTTATATTAAACAAGAAGTGCTAAACTCCATCGTTCCTATTTATGACAATCGATAAAGATACAGTTCTTGTCCAACACATTCTTGATGCTATCCTAGCCATTAACAGCTTCGTTCAAGACGTTAGTCTGACTGAATTTGTAGAAAATGACCTTGTTTCTAGTGCGGTGATGAAGAAGTTTGAGGTTATTGGTGAGGCAAGTAACAAGCTTAGTTCCGGGTTTCGTGAAAAACATGCCAATATTCCTTGGTCCAAAATTGTAGGTATGAGAAATATCTTAATTCACGATTATATTGGCGCTGATTTGGAAGGTGTTTGGAACACAATTGGAGAGAATTTGCCAGAGTTAAAGACGGAACTGATGTTTTGACGCAAAATTTTGATGCTATACTATAGGCATCGTAGCAAGTTAAAAATTCCACCCACAAGAAACCCGCAGGAGGCAGATTATGAAGAAAAAGTTGTTTTGGGTTATGGCCGCCATTCTCCTTGTAATTGCTTTGGTCTCTGTTCGCTTTCCAGAGGCAGTAGTTATGCCTCCAACTCCTTCAACCCCAACCTTATCGGTGATTGAGGCATACGGACAAGCTGTTCAGAAGGGCAATGAAGAAAGAGTACTTAGATTTGTCCAGTTTGCAAAGGAAAATGGCAGTCCTGACTACTCTGGTATGGGTTATGAGTCCTGCACAGCCGACTCTGATTGTCTTTCTGGAGTACAAACCTGTAAAGCAGGGATTATTCCCAGTTCGCCGGTGTTACCAGGATACTGTGTTCCAAATCCGTAGAATCAAAGTAGTAGACCTATAGCTTGACAAGTTGAGGGATTGGTGATATACTACAGGCATCGTAGCAAGTTTAAAATTCTATCCTAAGAAACCTGTCAGGAGGCAGAATGAACAAAATTTGGAGAACGATAGCTTTCGTCGCTGTTTTAGTGACGGCTTTGGTTTCTGCCTCACCGGCAAAGGCCTCTCTGGGTCACCCCATTTATTTCTGGGGTACCGATGGGACTCTGCTGGACGTGAGGTACCAGATGGGAGTGGGGTACACATACGCGGAGATCGAGGCGGCGTTCTACGCCTTTGCCACTCAGCCGTGTGGACCGGATACTCTAGTACGGTGCTGGTACGGGCATCACGTGGGCATTTTAAAGAATGTGGTTTCCGACCCGAAGGTGGTGGCTGGTTTTTATCAGGCACCCGATGGAAATTATTATCTCGTTGATGTCGGGCAATGCCTTGTTAAGGACGGCTGCCAGCCGTAAAGGACAATTTTAACCTCAGCCCTCTAGAAATAGGGGGCTTTTTTTGTATCGGGTAGTATAGGATAGAATGTAGATATGATAATGACAGAGAACTCTTCAGGATCGGAGAGCGCTGAGGATAAAAAACAGAAGCTTTCAAGAAGAGAGTTTTTGAAGCTGTCTGGTTTGGCACTACTTGGTCTGGCTTTTCGCAGATTCCCTGGTGCGACTGGGTTGGAGGCTTTAGTCGAAACGCCTAAGCTGGAGGGGGTAACTTTTAACTTTGAGTTTGTAAACCATACCAAAGAAAACGATATTGCTGGAGTAAGACAAGAAGTGGACAAGAATGACTTGTTAGTTATCGAGAATATTGGGTGGACAAAAGAAATGGAGGCCTTCTTTAATTCTGTATCGAAAGGGGATGTTAGCCTGGAGAAGATAGCTGAAACAGTTCGCCAGCCTTACTACAGGCAGCTTCTGGCTGAGATTAGGGGAAGTAAGAAGCTGGTTCGTTTTGTAGATACACCAGCTGATTCCGATTTAGATAAAGAATGGAAGACTGCTCAGAGTGTTGACTATCTAGATTTTTCAAAGAGACTTGGTGATCAGGCAATCGACCTTTATCAGCGCTTCCAGAAATACGCAGATTGGCAGAGAAAAAGAGAGGGTGAGATTCTCGTGAATCTTGCTAAGACGGTGGAGTCGGTAAAAGAGGATAATGGATATGCTAATAAAGAAATGAAAGTTATGGTGATCTACGGTGCTTCTCATACCAGACTAATGCATATTTTGAGCCAAGAGAACAAAGTAGGGTTTCAATACCCCACAACTCCATTTGTGTTTTCCTATGAGGATGAGGCAAAGAGGAGATTTTGGTTTTCTGAAGATACCGTTGATCCCAAGAAAGTTAAAAATCCAGATGCCGACTTACTTGCCCATGTAATACTTGAACGATTGATTAAGAACTGGTTTTATTTTCCCAACGAGAAATTTTTCCCTGATACTTCGACACTTGACCAGTGGGTAAGGGGAGTGGCGAGCAAGTTTAGTGTACAAGACATAAGTGCTTTGTGGGAGTACCAAAGAACTGAAAGGCGGAAAAAGGGTGCGATACCCTCAATTGTCTTGCCGGAATTAAAAAACTTCCTTGTGGACATGATGAGGAACAAAGGGGTTGAGGAAAAATATATAAAAGCGGGATTATAAAGGTTTGTAGAGAAAATTTCTGAACGGAGGTAGGGGAAAAATTTGAGATAAGTAATTGTTGTAGAAAATATCGAGGATAAAAAGGGGTAGATTACTGTGGTATGGTGGGTTATTTTATAATGAATACCTCATAGATTCCATATTTGTTGAGAAAAACGATTTGTTTATTGTTTTTTAATTCATCAAAAAACTCTAGTTTCCAGCATATTTTATCTGGTTGGGAAACATCTTGTTTGCTTGAGATGTCTTGTGGGGTTACTGAAAAATCAGAAATTGGAGATTCGGATCTATTTATTTCTCGATCAAAATAAGTTCCTGTATCAATTGATTGAAAAAGCTTGGAGATATAGCTGTTCCTTTGTTTTTCGTTGCTGAAAGGGGCTACCGCACGACATTTACGTAAAAATGTTTCATTAAACCTTACCAGGGATATATTTTGGGGTAGAAATGATGACTTTGCTTTGGCAAATAGCGGTGTTTGTACAAAGACGACCAAAGCTATAGTCAGTAGAATTAGAACAACTGCTGATATAAACTTGAACATTACATTTAATTTACGATATTTATAGTCAACTTTCAACCTTTCAGAAACTGTTGTAGAATTATTCATGAGGGTTTTTTCTATAGTATTAAGTTTTGTTTTTGTTATTTTTTTTCAACAATTAGTAAGCAGTAAAGTGTATGCTTGTGCTGATGTTAGTTGTGCCAATACGACTTGTACTGGTGGCAGAAAGTGTACTGATACTTATCAAAATGTATCTTGTGGTGGCAATACGTTTACAGTTGCAGTTGGGTTTTGCATTTGTCCTGTAGGTGGATGTCCTGATTCTGGAGATCCTCGGACCTGTTTTGCGGCTGGGACGAAAGTGAATATGGATGGTGGGGATAAGAAAAATATTGAAGATATAAAGGTAGGTGATAAGGTGGTTAGTCAATCAGAAACTGATGTGAGATCGGTGAGTACGGTAACAAAGCTGGATCAACCTATTCGGGAGCATATGTGTAGACTGGGTTTTACTAACGGAGGAACTGTGAAACTTACAGAAGAGCATCCACTGATGACTCATGATGGATGGAAAGCGCTAGATCCTAACAAAACTAAAGATGAAAACCCTGATCTAATAGTAGGTAAACTTGAAAAAGGAGATGTGGTAGTGCGAGAGGATGGGGTAAGAGCAGAACTGCAAAACATTTCTTGTTGGTCGGAAAAAGTGCCGGCGTATAACTTAATTTTGGATGGTAATGCTCGTACATATTTTGCGGATGGATTTTTGGCGCATAATAAAGGTGGTTGTAATTGGAGCCAAGTAAATTGTCCTGCGGGGGGAACAAAAAATGGAAAAGTAGTTTCAGTGTCTTGTGGTTCATCATATTGTCCCGCACCAGGAACGGCTCAGGCCGTAACAGGCTGTTGTGGAGATGGGAATTATGATGAAGATGGATGGTACTGCGGTAACCAACAAGTGACAACCTACGAATGTTGTCCTGCGGGCACAACTCCAAAAGAGACTTTGGTAAACGGGGGAACTTATACCCGCGACAATGGTTGCTCTAGTTCTACAACTTGTAATGATGGTGATGATCTTTATATAGGCAGCTGGGGATCATCAACAGTATGTTCCCGAACTTGTGATTATCCAGATCCAGAGACCGGATCGTGCCGTGGTCAAGAAAAAATCAACACTTATGGGAGTATTACACAGTGCCAGGAAAGACATATTGAATACAGTTGTGTACCAACCTGTGCAGCTGGGGTGGCGCCGACGCTGGCTTTACCAGACGAAGGAGGGGTGTTTGCTGGTCCAAGTGGGGCGGCCAGCATAAACTTTGACTGGAACGCGGTGGCAAACTGGGGGACGGAATCCGCTTCGGGCAGTAGAACTTACACCCTTTGTGTGGGAACAAACAACACCGATCCCTGCAGTGGGGGCTCTACTTATACCACTTCTGGGGTGACTCCGGCCACGGCTTATACCGCCAGTGTGCCCTTTGGAACAAAGTACTGGGGGGTGAAGGCGGCCAACTCTTGTAGCTACACCTCACCTCTGTCAGCAGTAAGAAGTGTGTGTGTGGAAGGATTCAATGTTGCAAATACAGACTATGTTTCTAACTGGAGTGCTTGTGACGCAAATCATAAACATACCAGAACTTGTCGAGAAGACTGTGGCACGGATAACTGTGCCGTGACTCCCTTGGAGGAGGATTGTTTGGGAGCTGTTCGAGGAACTCTCTTTAACGCTTCAGACTACGGCAGTTGTCCGGCCTTTGATCCGGCCACTGGATACCTGACCGGTTTGCCGGCGGGAGTTGGAGCGGCTAGTAGAAATTTTGGATTTGCCGGCACCTGGCCACCCTTGTCGACGGCGGTGACTGACTCCAGTGGCAACTATTCGATACAAGTCTATGCTCCGGGCAGCTATAACTATGACTTTAGTCCACTGAGTGACATTTATGTCACCGGCGGGGGACCAAAACTAACCTGCTTTTCGGCGGTGGCCAGCGTGCCCAGTAATCCGGTGAACTGTCAGACTCAGCCCTGTAGCTTGGTAAACGACATGAGCTTTGGCTTTTGGAAGATCTATGGTGGCTGGTGGCAAGCGGTAGGGGGGAGTGTCCACGGAGATACCGGCGTGAGAAGTGAGATTCCGGCTAGTCTAGCAACTGAGATGTCGCTAATCCTACCGGACACCACGGCGGGGAATAGACTGGGGTTCTTGAGCTACGGCACTGCTAGAGCAGATGACATGTTGGGAACCAATCCGGAGGCTAAAGTAAGTAGTGAACTGTGGGAGAAGGAGAGTAAATATAGTGGCCAAATCTACGACTGGAGCTTTTACAACAGCCGATTTAATCTCTTTACTAAGACAAGCTGGAGTGACGGAGAGTCCGTGGTTTACGACGATCAAGGTAAAGGCTACCAGATCTTTCAGAGTGATGGCTCGATAAATTCTTTTGATTTGAGTCCCACCGGCACTCAGAAGGTCATTTTCCATATCAACGGCAATGTGCGAGTGACCGGAGATATTGTGGTGCCGGACGGAGCCTTCTTGGCGGTGATCGCTAAGGGGACGATTACCTTTGACCCGAGCGTGAGCCAGGCCGATGGCTGGTACGTGGCCGAGAGTATCGCCATTCCCTGTCTAGATGTAGACAGTAATGGCTGTGATAAGACAGATAGCCAATTTGCCGGTAACGGCTCCTTTATTGCTTGGAATGGCTTTTCACTGGGGAGGACCAGGAACCTCACCAATAACGTCGCCCCGTCGGAAAAGTTTACCTATCGGCAAGATCTGTATCGAAACGCGCCGGCGGCGATGAAGGTCTACACCAAGCTCTACAAGCCGTTTGTGCCGTAGGGACTTACTTGACAAATACGGGTGGTTTATGTAAGGAGAAAAAGTAATTTTGGCAATTGATATTTAGCTAAGAGGTGTTGACATTCGGGTAATTTTCGTAATATATTTATTTATGGCAAGAAAAAACGAGAGTAAGGAGTTGGTAATTTTTGATGGTAAGAATATCCGTCGACATTGGAATGATAAAGAAGAGAAATGGTATTTTTCGGTGGTGGATATCGTTTCAGTACTTACCCAACAAGATAACAACTTAATAGCCAGAAAATACTGGAATAAGTTGGCTGAGAGACTGAGAAACGAAGGAAGTGAAGTGGTGACAAAATGTCACCGGTTGAAACTTAGAGCAGGAGACGGCAAGATGCGCCTGATGGATGTGGCCGACACGGAAACTATTTTTCGACTGACTCAATCGGTGCCCAGTCCAAAGGCAGAACCGATTAAGCTATGGCTGGCTAAAGTGGGATACGAGCGGGTTCAAGATATTTCTGATCCGGAGAAGTCAATAAATAGAGGACGTGAGTACTGGCGAAAAATGGGTCGGAGCGAAGAATGGATTCAACGGAGAATGATGGGCCAGGAGACGAGGAATAAGCTGACCTTCTTTGTCATTGCGAGGAGGTATTCCGACGTGGCAATCCATGAATATTATTCTAATTTCATCTAATGTTTTTCTTTATATAGATTGCCACAGTCGCCTGGGCGACTTCGCAATGACGAGGTGTTGGCGGAGATGTCTACCCGTCAGATTGCTGAAACAGAAAAAGCTAATGGTCTATGGGAAAATAAATCTCCGGCACACAAAGGAGGAAAAATTGCCAAAAATGCTCGTCTGGAGCTGGAAGAAAAAACCGGCAAGAAAGTAGTGACTGGGCAAAATTTTTTGAAGTCAAAAGAGCAGAAAAAGATTAAATAAAGATGTACACCAAGCTCTACAAGCCGTTTGTGCCGTAGGATGCAAGGGGGTTGACCAAGTATTACTTTTTGTGATAGTATTACTTATGAACTTATCAACGGTGACTCAAAAAGGGCAAATTACAGTACCTGTCGATTTTAGAAAAATTTTGGGGCTTAAGCCTTACGATAGAGTCTTGTTTGAGAAGAAAAACAACAAAGTGTTGTTGTCCAAGGCGGTGGATATTATGGATTTGTCAGGTAGTTTGAAACCTAGAAAGAATAAGGGTATGGATCCTGTAAAAACTAGGGAATACATGGAAAAGCATTACCAGAGAGCGTGAAGTACGTACTAGACACAAATGTTTTGTTGGATTTTTTTATTGTGCGTGATAAAAAAAGGCATGATGATTGTGCTAAGGTGATAAGAAAAGTTAAAGATGGAGAAATAAGAGGGATTATTTTGGGGGTTGTGGTGGCTGAGACGGTATGGGTAATGAAGTCTGTTTACGATATTGATAGAAAACTGATTTCAAAGACGATTAAGCCATTGATGCAAATGAAGGGGGTTGAGGTTATTGAAAAATATGATTGGAGTAAGGTTTTTGGGGTGTATGGGGAGACAAAAGTTAAGTTTGTTGATGCTATGATTGCGAATATTAAGCAAGTGAGAGAAAGAAAGTGGAAGGTGGTGAGCTATGATAGGGAGTTTGATAAGTTGGGGGTGATTAGGGTGGAACCGGGGGATGTGGTGATGGGATAAGAAAAACCCCCGCTAGAGCGGGGGAGAGTTACTTCTGGGAGATTTGAACCCCCTTAAAAAGATCACTCGTCAGGGTGTCGGTCTTGACTTTTTGGCCTTCGGTGACCAGGATAGCGTAGAGACCGAAGACGAGAGCGACGGGAATGACAAAGAGTAAGTCAAAGATCCCCATGACAGCGAGAGCGGCCGGCTGGGAGTGACCGTAAAGGCCATAAGCGCTGAGATTGGCCAGTGAGCCGAGAATGAGCAAGGTAAAAAAGATTATTTTAAGAGTTCTAGCCGACATGATGTCTCCTTAAGCTTAGATACTCTTATTATCGGTTACTTTGTGATGGTTGTCAAGCAGGGTGGGGCGAGGTGTTGACTTTTGGCTGGTTTTTGACATACTTAAGTAAGGATTGAATTTATAAAATAAAAAAAATATGTCATTGGAACAAAATATGGCCGGGGTAGAAGCGGCGGCGGCATCAAAAGAAGCGACTAGAGTGCAGGCGAGAGCTGAAGCGGCGACGAGAAGACAAGAGAGTTGGAATAATTTGATCAGTGGAGCAAAAGATAAACTCCAAAAGTTTAAGGCTTGGGAACAACAGGGTGGAAAAGATATTCGACATGCGGTAGACGTAGCCGTGGGAACGAAGGATGCTGTAGTGCTGACCGCTCAGGAAAAAGCGATTGAGGTGAGAGATATGGGTTACGACGCGGCAAATGCGGTAGTTGCGAGTGCAGAAGCGGCCAAACAAGGACTGGGCCGGGCGGCGATAAGAGGTGGAGAAATAGCGGCTGGACTGGTGGTGCTAGCTGTTGTAGGGGGAGAGATTGCGATACGAAAAACTGGTGAATTTGTGAGAGATAGGATAAACGATGCGGTAGAAACCGCCGATAACGTGTCTGATTGGCTAAATAAAACAGGTCGTGAGATTCGTGACAGTGCTCTAGAACTAAAACAGGATGCAGTAGATGGCTTTTGGGGTGCGGTAGATAGAGTGAGAGGGGACTTCAGACAAGCCAGAGAAACGGTTACTAATACCTATTTAAGAGTAGAAAGCAATGTAAACACTAGCGTGAATAGAACTATTGCAAGAGGGAAAGATTTAGTTGTCAGGGCTCACGAAAAAGATGTAGATTGGAAACATGATGCTATTGCGGGGTTTCACAGCTTGAAAGCTAGAGCGGCTGGAGGAATTGCCGATTTCTTTGCGGGAGCGGCTGAGAGAGCGACCCGAGTTAAGGAGGTTGCGGTAGAGAGTAAGAATAAACAACTTTCGGCCAAGAAGACTCGTAGTGAGGTAGCGGCAGTTATG
>JAGVOE010000070.1 GCA_020052895.1 Candidatus Woesebacteria bacterium | reverse complement strand
TTTAATCTCCGGTGGTAGTGACGGTCTAGGTCAGGCGCTTGCTACTCAGCTGGCTCCTCACCACCACGTCATTATTCTGGCGCGAAACCAAGAAAAGTTAAAACGGCTTTCTCTGGAGATAAAGTGTGACTATGTCGTGGCCGATGTCACCGACTACGATGGGCTTAACACAGCTGTTGATCAAGTTCTTGGTAAGTATGGATCCATTGATGTGCTGATAAACAACGCCGGTATCTGGATGCAAGGGATACTCGAAGACGGGGATCCACAGCAGATCGAAGCCGTTATCAGAGTTAATACTCTGGGAACCATCTTTCTTACCAAGCTGGTACTTCCGAGTATGAAGTTACATGGTGGTGGAAAAATTATTAACATTGTTTCTCAAGATGGACTTCGAGCCAAAAAAATGCGCTCTGTCTACTCGGCTTCCAAGTGGGCCATTACCGGCTTTACTAAATGTCTTCAGGAAGATCTTTCTGGCCAAGGTATCGGAGTTACCGGAGTCTATCCTGGACTTCTCCAGACCTCTCTTTTTGAAAAACAAGGCTTCTCTCGTGATCTAAAAGGTTCTCTAGACACCTCCAAAGTTGCCACTCTGATAGAATTTATTATAAACTTACCTACAGACACCTTATTGCCAGAGGTAACCATTAATAATATCAATAACCAAAACAACATGGACGACACCAATCCTTCCCAACCAGGCCTCAATATCAATCCAGACTTGATGACTCCCCCAGCCAGCACACCGACCACTCCGGATCCGGTTTCTACTCCTGTTACGTTCACTCCTCCCTCCGGAGTTATTGATATCACTCCAGGCGCGACCGAAACTCTTCCGGCCCCAGCTGTTCTGGATCTTACCTCTCCTCCCAAGATTGTCGCTCCTGGAATAACCCTTCCGGTAGATCAGGGAGTTATTGACATCACCCCGAGTGAGCAAACTCCTCCAGCTGTCGAAACTGTCTCCCCAACTCCTGCTTCAGAAGTTACTCCCCCTCCAGCTCCATCTACCACTCAGACAGAGGCTCCTCCCAGCCCCCTGGCCGAAGATCCCAGCTTGGTCGCCCTAGGCAAGTAGGCCATGGGCAAAGTTATCTGGACTACCCATTTGAAGGAACGAATTCGGCAGAGAGGTCTCAATCCAAATTGGGTCGATGATGCCGTTAGATTTCCGGATGAAGTACGATCTAGTACCACTACCCAGTCTCACCAGCACATCAAGGTAATTCATGGTTACAAAGTTGTCGCCGCCGTTAAGCGCCAAGGTCGTGACTGGATCATTACTTCGGCTTGGTGGAGTCCTGCCCACCGCTCTTCCATGGCCACCAAAGACCACCGTTTTTTTCTTGAAAAATGGATTGATTCTGGTCTTAGAGCCCTTGAAAAACTTTTTCCACCCCGGCCTTGATCTCTAGATACTCCTGGCAACGTAGTCTAGCAAAAATGCCTTCCCGAACTTCGTTCGGGCACTCGGTCAGCCAAGCCATACCCAGAAAAGTAGAGCCAATCACTATCATTGAAAAAAACGAAACTCCAATTACTCTGTATCTAAAATAAACATCATCAATCACGATCTCTCTCCAGCCTTGGACCAAGTTATAAAACCATTCCGAAAAAGCCACTAGAAAAATAATCGCTAAGGTCACCCCCACCACTACAGGCATCTGCATATCTCTCATGTTATCATAAGCCATGGGTTTATCTATGCCAAAAATATCTCTCTTAATCTTATTTGCTATTTTTCTGGGCGGCTGTCAGCTATCTGCGCCGGCCAACCCCGCCACCACTCTTCAGCTAGATAGTGCCAAAATCTCGATCATCACTCCGTCTCCAACTATTATCAATACCCCTACCACTATGTCTACTCCTTCTTCCGAAGTTACCCAAGCCATCGCCATCCTCAAGACCAGTTTAGGCGATATTACCATTGAGCTTTTTCCCCAATCAGCTCCCCAGACCGTGGCCAATTTTATTGGTTTGGCTCAAGGCACTATCGACTGGACCGACCCCCGGACCGATCAAAAAGTTTCCGGTCGCTCACTTTACAATGGCACCATCTTTCATCGGGTTATTGCCGACTTTATGATCCAAGGCGGAGATCCTCTAGGTATGGGCACCGGCGGGCCGGGATACCAATTTGCAGATGAGTTTGATCCATCACTAAACTTTGCTGAGCCATATATGCTAGCTATGGCCAACTCCGGCCCCAATACCAACGGCTCTCAGTTTTTTATTACCGTTGTCCCCACTCCTTGGCTTAACAACAAGCACACTATTTTTGGTAAGGTTCTCAAGGGCCAAGAAGTGGTCGACGCTATCGTTACGGCTCCTACTTCAGCGGGGGATAAGCCGGTTACCGATATCAAAATTATCGGTATCGACATTCAGGAAAATAAATGAGATTTGTTGGCGGCCACGTTTCTATTGCCGGTGGCCTACACCACGCCATAGACAATACTCTGGCCATCAAAGGTAACTGTCTCCAGATCTTTGCCGGCTCTCCCAGACTATGGTCTCGGCATGCCTTTCCTGAAGACGAGGTAAAATTATTTTTAAACCAACAGCAAGCCCACCATCTTGGACCAGTTTTTATTCACGCTCTTTACTTGATCAATCTGGCTTCTATCAAGCCTGAGCTACTCGAGAAATCCATCAACTCTTTGGTCATGGATCTTAGAAACGGCGCTCAAATTGACTCTTCCGGCGTCATTATTCACATCGGCTCTCACTTAGGTAACGGCTTTGATTCGGTCAAGGAACAGCTAGTCACCGTCATCCGGGAAATTTTATCCGAGACCCAAGACTGTGATCTGATTCTGGAAAATGCCGCCGGTCAAAATGGTAAGATTGGCTCTCTTTCTGAGCTTTCATACCTTCTCAAAAAGGTAAACAATCCTCGGCTAAAAGTTTGTCTCGATACAGCTCACTTATTTGCTGCCGGTATCGATTTGAGACAGGAAGAAGTGGTCAAAAACCTAGTTAAAGACTTAAAAGACCTCCATTTACTTAGTAAATTAGTCTGTCTTCATCTTAATGACAGCGGCTCTGACTTAGATTCTCATCGCGATCTTCATGCCGATCTTGGTAAGGGTAAAATTGGTCTTGAGGGCCTAAAAAATTTCGTCAACCAGCCCGCTCTCTATCATCTTCCTCTTATTCTTGAGACGCCTGGACTTAACAAGTCCGGTCCGGATGCCGCCAATATCTCTATAGCCAAAACTCTCTAGTTCTCTAGCTCCACCGGTCCGTCATGACGGATCTCCACGGCCACTCCTGGGAAAAAAGACATCGAACTTCTGGACGACCAATAGTCTGCTTCTCTAACGGCTTGTTCGACCCTGGTGGGGTACATGGCTCGAGTCAGTTCATCCAAGTTCTGATTCATTTCTTGCTTGGTGTAAGATCGTTCTTCATACGGACTCACAGCATAGCACCACGGAGCCATGTGGTAGCGGACTGCACTTAATATTTGCTCTTTAGCCATAGCGTCAGCCAAATCAAATTTTTCCAACCATTTGGCGGCGATCAATCCATGGGTGTAATCTGTATTGGATGATGTCCACACCACTCCATTTTTACAGGTATCATGAAGCAAAAAAGCACTAATTCCCATATCTATTTCTCTGGGTGTAAACTTCGCTCTCCGTCCGAACTGCTCTACTACTACCACTCCTTTTACCACATGGCGGACGAGGCCTCCCTCTCCATTATCTTCCGGCGGGTGATACTTTCCGGATGAGCTGGCTGGGGCAGTCCAAAAGTGTTCATCAACTTCCGCAAAGGCTTGATAGGTAAATTCTTTGATATCAACAGAAACAATCTTCTCAATTTCCCTCTGAATCAATCTCACGCTCTCCATTGCTGCTTCCTGATTTTCAGGATTCCTTAAGGTTATTTTTTCCATACCGGTAATATACCACAACCAAACCTATTTCTTTACAAACAAAACCGCATTTGGCAAATTCCTTCCCGGTCCCGCTTTATACTCCCCGCTCCACAAAGCGGTTGATCCACCACTATCCAAGTTAATGGCGTTTTTAATTCCCATAGACTGTAGTACTGTGGCAGACTCTGCCACCGTGGCGCCATGAACAATTCCTATATAGACAATACTTCCAGAGCTACCCAAAAAGCTCCTATTTCCTCTGGCACCTTCCTTAGGTTCTCCAGTTCCACTAAAACTTGCGTTGCCATCCAAAACCAACAGCGGTCTATTGGCAATTACACTATCAACACCAGTATCTCTTCCCCAGTCTTTAGATTCTCTTATAAATCTAGCCGAGGATCCAGAAAATACTACCACTGGCACGGTACTATAAACATTATTATCAGAATTAAAATAGACTTTATTTTTGTTCATTACTAAAACGTCAAATGTATTTTTCTTAGAGGCACAGTCGGGGTAAATTTCTGGGCAAAAGTAAGTCCCGTTAATTCCGGCATAAGCCCCACTTCGGGAAACATAGGTAGCTAGTGGTAATACCGGACAATCATTGGTACAGGTAGAGTCCGAGGCAGTATCTACAACTACCTTTGTACTACCTAAGTCCCCTGCAATAATATCTACCAAGTACGAATTATTTCCCACAGTTACTTTTTGTCTACTATACCCAGAACCAGGAGCTTCATTTTTGGCAATCACGTTTTCGGGAATTTTTATAGTTGTTGCCAAACGAGCAGTTTCCTTATCTATTTCCACCTTTATCTTGGCACTAAGGGTACTAACTAGTTCCAAATTATCATTTCTCAATGCGTCCAAGATGCTAGCAAAGCTACTATCTAGTTGGGTGATTTTATTAGATTGTTCTCTAATTCCCAAAAGTAGTTTGTAGATCTCAAGAGTATTTTTATAGGCACTTTTTAGTTTCTCAATTTCTTGTCTTACTTCTTTATTAGTTTTCCGTAGGTCCTCATTATTAAGTTTATCTATTTCGTATTGAAGATTCTTGGTTATTTCAGTAGTTTTTTTCTCCATCTCAACTTTTAATTCAGCCTGTTCCCTATTTATCCTTTGTACTTGTTTTTGACTAGTCCATAGCCACCAGCCCAAAACAGGAACAGTTACAAAAAATACAATCATTAAAATTAAAAATCTCTGACCCAAAATCTTTTTAGCCAAAACAATAACGGGTTTATCCACCATTATTTATCGTATCACTTACTCGTAGCGAATTGCCTCCATGGAGGAGAGGTCTGCAACTTTTTTGGCCGGGAACACCCCAAAGAATATGCCGATTGCGAACATCACCCTCGCCAAAGGTCTGGCTAGTAACAATAAAAAGTGATAAGCTAAGAAGGTAGTCATCAATCAACAAAGGGGAATGTTATGAATAAAACAGTCAGATCAATCGTCATTACTTTATTATCCTTAACGTTTTTAACTGGAACGGGGATTGTTGCAGCTTCTCCGGCCACTACCAATCTCAGCCCTCTATATCCTATTAAAAAAGCCATTGAAGCGGCTACGTTAGCTTTTGCCGCTCCAGAGAATAAGGCCGCCGTTCAGGCTACTCTTTTGGAAAATAGAATTACTGAGATCGAAGCCCTTAAGCTTCAAATCGCCGAGCTGGAAAAAACTCAACAATTAGAAAAATTAAAAAAAACGCAAGAGGCTTCTGATGCCACAAAAGTCACAGCCAAAGAAATCGTAGTTCGAGCAAATGCTAACGCTCAAAATATAGCGGACGAAAGCGAAAAGAAGGAAGTTTTGGATAAAATTACTACCTCTTCTCAGAAGATTGACGACGAAGACGAGGTTGGAGAGGATGTAGAAGACGTAGAGGCTCCAGAGCCAAAGGAAACCCCAGAACCAAAAGAACAGGAAGAGTCTTCTGAGAATAAAGAAAGCGGTGAAAATTAACTCCTACAACTTGATTTTTTCGTGCTAAAACCTTTAGATACATTGACTATGAGTTCGAGAATCGTCGCCTCCGGCTAAGATATTACTCGTATCGAATTGCTTCCATGGGGGAGAGATCCGCCGCCTTCTTGGCCGGAAACACTCCGAAGAAAATACCAATACCGCTGGAAACGCCGATCGCCAGTATCACGGCAAAAAGATTGATGGCCATGGGAAACCAGTGTCTAGCGATACTGACAATAATTGAGGCCAAAACTAGTCCCACTATTCCTCCAAACAAAGAAAGCATGGTTGATTCGGTCAAAAACTGGAGCAAAATATCTCTTTTGGTCGCCCCCATGGCTCGCCGAATACCCACCTCTCCGGTTCTCTCGGTCACCGTTGCGTACATGATATTCATAATACCAATCCCTCCCACAATGAGTGAGATCGAACCAATGGCGATCAAGACCAGATTTATAATGGCAAAAATTTGATTAATTGAAGACAAAATCTCTGCCTGCTCCGTCACCGAGAATTTATCTTTTTCGTATCGTTTTAACAATGTTTTTTCTACTTCGTCTTTCACTCCAGAGACCGATTCTTGGCTAGCGACGCCTAGATAAATGGCAAAAAAAGTTTTCTTAGGATTGAGTGAACCAAAGGTGGTGGTATAGGGTATAAAGGCGGCCCCATCTCTTTCCTGGTTGCCCATTTTTTTAGCTACCCCGATGACTTTCACTCTGAGTCCTCCCACTCTAATAGTTTTTCCCAGAGCATCGTTGGCATTGCCGTACAAGTCCGAGGCTATGGTATGACCCAAAACTACTACTTTGGTTTTTTTGTCGACATCAGCTTTAGTCCAGATTTCTCCGGTTTGCAGTTTGATATTAATGAGTGAAAAAATATCTTCATTAGCCCCCATAATATTTCCTGTCTTCTCAGTATCGGCTGTAGAGATTAAGGAAGAGTGAATATAGATCGGGACGGTATATTTTATATTCGATAACTTTTGTAGAGTCCGAACATCTTTCTCGTCAAACTCGGCTCCTCCAGCCAGTCCGGCCGGTCCATTGCCTCCCGAAAAGCCAGAGCCAGGCAACACCATCACCAGGTTGGCTCCCAGACTTTCAAACTGGTCTTCGATATAATTTTTTAAACCCAGTCCCAGGGCAATCAAAAGTACCACCGACAAAACCCCAATCATAATGCCCAAGGAAGTTAAGCCAGTTCGGACCTTATCTCGTTTAAAGTCCGCAAATGCCGAGACCACGAGCTGATAGATATTACTTAATTTCATCATTTTTTATCGCTGATTATTTCACCATCCAAGACTCGAATCTGGCGTCTGGTTCTTTCGGCAATTTCCATTTCATGAGTCACCATCACAATGGTAATGCCCTCAGCCTTATTCAGTTCTTCAAACAAAGTAATGATTTCGTTTCCGGTTTTATGATCTAGATTGCCGGTCGGCTCGTCCGCCAGTATTAGTTGAGGTTTCATGACCAGCGCTCTAGCCACAGCCACTCTCTGTTGTTGTCCACCAGAAATCCGGTTGGGAAAAGAATTTTTTTTGGAAATAATTCCAAACTTTTCCATCAGCATATCCGCTCTCTCAAGGGGGTCAAAATCCAGTATCTTCCGACTGTAAAAAGTAGGTAAAAGAATATTTTCCAGGATAGTTAGCTTGTTTAATAAATTAAACTGTTGAAAAACAAATCCAACATATGAGTTTCGAAGTGTGGAGGTCTGATTGTCATCTAGTTTGGAAACATCCTTTCCGTTCACAATGATTTCTCCTCGACTGGGTTTGTCCAAGAGTCCGACCATGTGCATCAGAGTCGACTTTCCGGATCCGGACGGGCCGATAATGGCCGAGAACTCTCCTGACTGAATTTCCAGATTAATATCTTTCAGAGCGGTGAAGATCGAGCCGTCTCCGAGTAGATACTCTTTGTTGACTTTTTTAAGGCTGATTATAGATGACGTCGTTTTCATTTAGCCCTTCCTTTATTTCTACCATTCCCTCGATAATCTCACCTTGTACCACCTCCACTTGCTCTAGCTGGCCGTTCACCATTTTGGAAACAAAGTATTTATCCTTCTCCTTTTTAATATATGCTTCCGGTATAGCCAAAATATTCTTTAACTCCTTAAAAGTGAAGCTGGCATCTCCAGTCATACCCATCTTTATTTTTTCCAGAATCGTCCCAGGGTCAAAGCTGATACTTAGCTGATAAACGGTGCCCGATTCTCCCTCTTTAGGTACAAAACCAACTCGGTCAATCGTTGCTACAAAAGTTTGTTCCGGAAATGAGTCCAGAGTTATTTCCCCTTTCATACCCGAGGAAAAGGAGGTAACTTCAGTTTGGTCAGCTGTCGCCGAGAAAAAAAGTGTTTGAGGATTCACCACACTAAACACCGCCCCGGCCGGGGTCACGTTTGTACCAGGCTGGGGGACATCCAGGTGAGTGATGATGCCTTCAAAGGGAGTAGTCAAAGTAGCAAATTTCAAGGCCAGATTTTTGGCTTCGTAAGCCAGGACTGAGTTATTGAGATCAAACTGATTTTTGTCTAGAGTTCGCTTAATGGTGTCTCTGGCTGCGTCTGACATGCCATTTGTTTGCCAGTCCTTATTGTCATCCACTCCTTGCTCAAAGTCCCAACGTTCCTTTAAAAAGGAATTCATGTACTGGTTTAGGCTATTGGCCAGCTCGCGTTTGTCCAGAGAGGCTATTGCTTGGTACTTCTTGACGTGGTCACCTTCCTTCACTCCCACCCAAGCTAGTAGTCCGGAAGTCTGAAATTTTAAGTCCGCTTTTTCCAGAGCATCAATCTCTCCGGAAAGCGACAAGGCTTCGGTCAGGTCGGTTCTCTTAACGGTATAGCTTTTATCCTTTAAAGCCCTTACCTCATTACTTCGCCACATCAGCCAACCGCCACCAACCAAAAGGCCAAGTAAAATAATCCACCAAAAACGTTTCAAATATCTCACCTCTCAATCTTATTACAAAATTAGGCTAAAATACCCTATGTCTTCAGATACTCAAATAAACTTAAGTGACCTAAATAAGCGGATCAACGACATCCTCGAAAAACTAGACCTTC